>JAMWCA010000118.1 GCA_023819545.1 Candidatus Omnitrophota bacterium | reverse complement strand
ATTGACTAAGTTTAAAATAATGATATCTCAAAAGAAATACTTAAAATATCTTTTTATATCTACAATTTTAATTTTTCAAAGTTGTCAAAATATAGAAACAAAACGTGATGAAGTTAAAGAACCATCATTAAAAGAAAAGATATCTAATTTGATTTCAACAAGTGAACCCTCAACTGATTTAAGTTTTCAAATTAAAGAAATTCCAAAAGTTGTATCAATTAAAAAAGATGAAGAAGAACCAGAAAAATTTGATAATTTAGCAAAAGCACTGAAAGAAAGTAAAGAAAGTTTAGAATACCCTGAAGAAAATTTAAGTGAGCAATTATATCAATTCCCTGAAAATATTAAATTTGTCTCCCCTTCCGAACTAAGTAAAGAATTTGAAGAGGTTTTCAAAAATATTTATTTTGATTATGATAGTTACGAAATTAAAAAGTCAGAACAAGAAACTTTAATAAAAATAAGTGAATTTCTCCAGAAAAATAAAGAAATTGTTGTTTTAATTGAAGGCCATTGTGATGAAAGAGGAACAAGAGAATATAATCTTGTTCTTGGTGAACAGAGAGCTTTAAGTGTAAGAAATTTTTTAATAAATCTTGGTATATCGCCAAAAAGGTTGTTTACAGTTAGTTATGGAGAAGATAAACCAGCAGTTATAGGAAGTAATGAAAACGCATGGGCAAAAAATAGAAGGTGTGAATTTAAAATAGGAATTGAAAAGAAATGAAAAAAGAATTTTTATACTTTTTAATTTTTATTTTTTTGGCTGGTTGTATGAATTTACCAAATGAAAAACAGGTGAACAAAGAAAAAATAAAGGATATTGAAGATTCTTTATTTTATACAGTGGAGAATTTTGATAGCAGGATAAGAAAGTTAGAAAATAATCAATCAGAAATTTTAAATATTCTCAACAAAAATACCACTCAGATTTCTGAAGCAATTAATTCAATAAATGAGTATATTACAAAAGATAAGAGTTTTTCGGCTGCAATAAATGAGATAAATAAAGAAATTGTTAATTTAAAAAAAGAGATAAAAACATTAAATGCCAAAACAACAGAATATGCTTCCTTAAAGGAGAATATAAAATCACTAAATAATAAAATTGACGAATTTAAAGGTAAGATTGATGAAGTGATTGTTAATACAGATGAAAAAAATAAAAAATTGGAAGACGAAATAAATAAAAAAATTACAAATATTGAGAAAGAAACATTTGCAATCAAAAAGAATTATACAGATATACTTTCCCTTCCATTAACTTTGCAGAAATCAGTTAATGAATTTCAAACATCTTTTATAAAAACAACAAATGATATTCAGAGTAATTTATTAAATTTAAAAGACACACAAATAAAATTGTCAAATATTATTGAAGATAATTTAAAACAAATAAATACCTTGAAAGAAAAACTTGAAATGATTGAAAATTCAGTTAAAGTTCAAAATAAAATATTAATTGATGAAATAACAAGACAGGAAAGTGAGATATTTTCTATTAAGAGAGAAATTTTTTATATAAATAACGACTTAAAAGAAATTTCAAAACAAGGAATTAAAAGAAATGATGAAATAACTGAAAATATTGAAGTTCTTAAAAAAACTTACAATGATTTAATTTCTTCATCTTCTACTCTTATAAAATCTCTCTCATTTTTACAAGATGAGATTATAAATCTAAAAAAATCAGTTGCAAAAGTAAACGAAGAAATTAATAATTTAAATAAAGACATATCAAATTTAAAAAATGAAATTGAACTAACGAAAAATATTGTTAATGAAAACAACAAGATTATTATTGATGAATTTATGCGACAAGAAAACGAAATTTCAAAATTAAAAGAAATTATAACTTCTGAAACACAAATTTCAACAAAAATAGATATTGAGAAAATAAAATTTTTTGAAAAAAATGAAGATAGTAGGATATATATAGTTCAGAAGGGTGATTATCTTTCAAAAATTGCCGAAAAATTTAAAATAAATGTTAATGAAATTAAAAAGTTTAACAATTTAAAAAGTGATATAATTTACCCTGGACAAAAACTTATAATTCCAATTAGAATAAAGAAGATTGAAGAATAAAATGAAAAGGAGGTGAAATTATGAAAAATTTTATTTTATCGGTTCTTTCATTGTTTTTAATTTCTTTTTGTTTATCAGCACAGGTGAAAAAAGCACCTGATTTTACATTGAAGGATATCAATGGGAAAAATATAAAACTTTCAGATTATAAAGGTAAAGTTGTAATTCTTAATTTCTGGGCTACCTGGTGTCCACCTTGTCGTGCTGAAATCCCTGAATTTGTTAAATTCTATGAAACACATAAAGATAAAGGAATTGAAATAATAGGAATTACCGTATCTTCTAAATTAGATGACATAAAAAATATAGTCAAAGAGAAAAATATTACCTATCCTATATGTCAGAGTGATGGAAAGATTGAAACTTTATATGAAGGAATAAGGGCAGTTCCAACAACATTCATCATAGACCGAGAAGGTAATATTCGTGAAAAAAGAGTTGGTGCTCTTTCAGAAAAAGAACTTAAAGAATTAACAAAAGACCTCTTATGAATCTGAAAAAGGAGTATTTAAATGAAAAAAATAATTTTGATTTTAATTTTTTCAGTTTATTTATGGTCTGAAAGGCAAATTTATGTAGCAGAGAGAGCAACAAAAGAAATTATTATAGATGGGGATATTACAGAACAAGAATGGGGCAAAACTCCAACAATAAAAAGATTCTATAGGCCAGGTAATTCTGATAAAAAGGTAAATTCTAATACTTATGTCTGGATTAAATATGATGACCAATATTTATATATTGCTGGTAAAATGGAAGACAAATGTTTAATTGGGTATATAGAAAAACAAGATGGACCTGTCTGGAATGACGATGTTTTTGAAATCTTTATAAAACCAAAATTTAAATCTTTACATTACTATGAAATAAATACAAATATATTAGGAACCATTTTTGATGCTTTTTTTCATAGAAGAGGGGTTTATTATTTGAAAAATATTGAAAATTTTTCTTCTGGAGCGAAAGTGGCAACAAAAATTAAAGGGACTTTGAACAATGACGATGTTGATGAAGGATGGGAAGTTGAAATAGCGATACCATTTTCTGCTTTTTTAAAGACAACACCGCCACCTA
The DNA here is from genome assembly GCA_023819545.1 of Candidatus Omnitrophota bacterium. Taxonomy (GTDB): domain Bacteria; phylum Ratteibacteria; class UBA8468; order B48-G9; family JAFGKM01; genus JAMWDI01. Next base: position 1,085 of record JAMWCA010000118.1, on the reverse strand, counting down.
AAAAAGGAGATGTATAGTATTTTGCTATATGTAGATATGATTATTCTATTTACATCCCATATGGAAGAGAACTAACAAGTTCTGCAAAATTAAGAAGACCTGATTTCCATTTATATTATGATTATGACAAACTCCTTTTCAAATAATCCCTCCTTCACCTACGAGGTGTTAAGTGGGGAATGAGGATTATCAAGGGTTTACAATGTTGCTGTTTTTAAAATAAATTTTCTATGTGTTTATTTCAATGTCTTCCTTTTCAAAACACCTTTTTAAAAATTGGCCTGTATATGATTTTGGATTTTTTGCTATTTCTTCAGGTGTTCCAGTTGCAACAACATAACCACCTTTATCTCCTCCTTCAGGACCAAGGTCAATTATCCAGTCAGCAGATTTAATAACATCAAGATTATGTTCAATAACTATAACTGTTGAACCTTTTTCAACAAGCCGTTTTAAAACGTCAAGAAGTTTTGCTATATCTGCTAAATGAAGTCCAACTGTCGGCTCATCAAGTATATATAAAGTTTTTTCATTTCCTTTCCTTGATAATTCTGCTGCAAGTTTTACTCTCTGTGCTTCTCCACCTGATAAAGTCGTTGCAGGTTGCCCAAGAGAAAGATATCCAAGTCCTACATCATAAAGTGTCTTCAGTTTTTCAACCAGTTTTGGATGAACTCTAAAAAATTCAAGTGCTTCTTCAATTTTCATTTCAAGGATTTCTGAGATGTCTTTGCCTTTATATTTTATTTCAAGTGTCTCTCTATTATATCTTTTCCCTTTACAAACATCGCAAGGAATATAAATATCAGGTAAAAAGTGCATCTCAATCTTCATTATACCTTCTCCAAAGCATGCTTCACATCTTCCTCCTTTAACATTAAAACTAAATCTTCCAGGTGTATAACCTCTAATTTTTGCTTCCTGTGTATTTGCAAATATTTCTCTTATATAAGTAAAGGCACCTGTATAAGTAGCAGGATTGGAACGAGGGGTTCTGCCAATAGGTGATTGGTCAATAACAACTACTTTATTTATATATTCAACTCCTAAAATTGCTTCATGTTTACCTGGTTCTTCTTTTGAAC
>JAMWCA010000117.1 GCA_023819545.1 Candidatus Omnitrophota bacterium | reverse complement strand
ATCTCTCCCATATTTCCCTTTTTAATATTTTACCTTTTTTACTCTGAAAAATATAGTTTTTATTTTTTTCAATATTTTCAAGGAGATAAAAAAATAAATTTCTTAATTCTTCTTTTTTAATCTCTAAAATACCGGTTGTATAAGAAAGTGAAAGTAAAGAGAATAAGTCGCTTACTTCCCCATTTTCTTTTTCCTGTTCTAAAATTTTCATAATTTTCTCTTCAATTTTTTTCTTCAAATTTTTATCATTTTTTATTTTTTTAATACAATTTTTTTCTTCTTCTATAATCAATTTTACCACACTTTCAAGTTCTTCAATAATTTGATTTTCTGTTTTACCTGTTGTTTCTATTGATGAAATCTGGAATATACTTCCAAAGGGCAAACTTCCTTCTCCATAAAATCCTCTTATTGTAATTCCAATACTTTGAATATTTTCAAAAATTGTTTTATCTTTTTTGAAAAATTTAATTCCAGGGATATGAATAAGGACAGAACTCCTTAATCCTGTCCCAACATTTGTTGGACAGGCAGTTAAATAACCAAATTTAGGTGAAAAAGCATAATCCAATTCCTTATCTATGTAATCATCTATTTCATCTATAACTTTCAAACATTTTTTTAAATTAAATCCAGGGAAAATAGTTTGAATTCTTAAATGGTCTTCTTCGTTTATCATTATACTTGTTTTCTTCTCTGGTATTATTACAATTTTATTACAGAGTTGATTTTCTGAAAATTCTTTGCTTATAATGTGTTTTTTAATGAGAGAGTTTTTTTGTTTTTTATTTAGATATGAGATATTTAAAATAAAGATTTCCTTATAAGGTAATTTTAGAAAAAATCTAATTAAAATTTCTTCAATTTCTTTACTTGTCTTAATTGTCATATTATGAGGAAAAGGATATCCTTTCAAGTTTCTTGCAATTCTAACTCTTGAAGTTATTACTATATCATCTATAAATTTTGAATAGACCCACTTTGTTTTTTCTTCAATTATATTCCAGTCAAGAAATTTGTTTTCCATTTATAATTATTCCATCTATCAAAAAGCCATTTAAAAGTAGAAATTTTTTAAATCTTTCTTCTTTTTTAAACCTTCTTGGATATTTGCCTTTGTATAATATATTTGTATGAATTTTTTTCATATAATTTGAAACTTCTTTTAAAAAATACTCATAACAGAAATCACATCCGAGGAATTTATATTCTTTAAAATCATCAATCGTATATCCACAAACAGGGCAACACAACTTTTTTCTATTGTTCTTTTTGTGATAAAAAGACAAATTATATCTATCTAAACAATTTTTACAAAAATTAAATATAAATTTTTTATTTTTTTTATTTTTAAACTTTATCAATATATCACTTTCACTTTTACAGATAAAGCACTTACTCATAAATTGGAGTCCCTTCTATTTCTGTTAGAAGCCGAAATTCTTCTCTTATTTTTAAAGTAATTTTTCCTGGTTTTCCATCACCTATAATTCTTTTATCAACACTTACTACTGGAACAATTTCTGCTGCTGTCCCTGTAAGAAAACATTCATCGCTTGTATATATATCATACCTTGTGATATTTTCTTCCTTTATTTTCAAACCAATATTTTCGCCTATATTCATCACTACCTTTCTTGTTACACCTTCAAGAACTCCTGCTGAAATTGGCGGAGTTATTAAATTATTCTCTTTAACAATAAAAACATTTTCTCCTGTGCATTCACTTACATATCCAAACTGATTTAAAATTAAACCTTCTGTCGCACCAGCATTGTTCGCTTCAATTTTTGCAAGAATATTATTAAGATAATTTAACGATTTAATAGATGGATTTACTGTTTCATTTAAGTTCCTTCTTGTTGCAACTGTTATAACATCAATACCCATTTCATAAAAAGATTCTGGATATAATTGAATTTTACTTGCAACAATAAAAATTGTCGGTTTTTTACATTTCCTTGGGTCAAGTCCAAGGTCTCCAACTCCTCTTGTAACAACAACTCTTATATAACTATCCTTTAAATTATTCTTTCTTACTGTCTCTATAATAGTTTTTTTAAGTTCTTCAAATTTCATCGGGATTTCAAGAAATATTGCTTTTGCAGATTTATAAAGACGATTAATGTGTTCATCAAGTTTAAAGATTTTTCCATTATAACTCCTCAATCCTTCAAATACACCGTCTCCATATAAAAGTCCATGGTCAAAGACAGAAATTTTTGCATCTTTTTCATCTACAAACTTTCCATTGAGATATATCAAACCCATCTTTATCTCCTTTTTTCAACTTTTTTAATTTTACCTTCAATTAAATATACTACTTTTGTAGCAAATTGTAAAAATTTTTCATTATGTGTTGCTATAACAAAAGTCATCTTTTTTTCCTGATTAAAATTTTTCATAAATTCAAAAAAAATTTTAGCAGTTTCATTATCAATATTTGCTGTTGGTTCATCAGCAAAAATAATTTCTGGTTGACATATTAAACTTCTACATATTGCAACTCGTTGTAATTGCCCTCCTGATAATTTAGATGGATAAGTATCTTTTTTATCAAAAATTCCAAAAGCAGAAAGATACTTTTCCCCTTCTTTTAAAAAATCGGATTTAAATTGTTTTTCTTTAATCCATAAAGGTAAAACAACGTTTTCAATAACCTTCAATTCAGGAATTAAATAGTAAAATTGAAAAATAAATCCAAATTTTTCATTCCTTATTTTAGAAAGTTGTCTTTCTGTTAAATTTTCTGTATCAACATCATCAATAAAAACTTTACCTTCAGTGGGCTTGTCAATTAAGGCGAGTAAATTTAATAAAGTTGTTTTCCCTGAACCAGAAGGTCCAATTATTACAACTACTTCTCCCTTTTCTATTTCTATGTCAACTTCTTTTATCCCAATTACTCCATTATAATTTTTTGTTAATCTTTCGCCTCTTATTTTATTCATTTCTTATTGCCTCTGCTGGATTTAGTTTTGATGCTCTTTGGGCTGGATAAATACTTGCAATACAACTTACAAAAATTACAAGTAAAAAAATCCAAATTGTATCAAAAAAAGTTATTTCAATTGGTAATTTAGATATATCATAAACAAATTCTGGAATAGTTATAAAATTATATTTTTTAAGAAAACTTGCGATTAAAAAACCAAAAATCATACCAAAGATTAATCCTTTAATTCCGAGATAGATACCTTGATAAAGAAAGATCTTTTTTATTTCTCCTGATGTTAAACCAATCGCTTTTAAAATCCCTATTTCTTTTACTTTTCTATAAACAGATATCATTAAGGTTGAAAGAATATTAAAAGAAGCGACTATAACTATCAAACTTAAAATAATTGCCATCGCTTTTTTTTCAAGTGCTATTGCTGAAAAAAGAATTTTATTTTTTTCTATCCATGTTGAAATATTGTATTCTTCTTTTAAAATTTTTTTTATTTCTTTTGAAACAATTGGTGTTCTATATATATCATTAATTTTTATACCAACTCCATGGACTCTGTCAACTCCATAAATCTCTATTAAATTTTTCAGTGAAACAAAACCCATACTTACATCAAAACTATAAACACCATATTCAACAATCCCTACAACTTTTAATATCCTTTCACGAGGAGTAAATCCTAAAATTATAGATATAAAATCATTTACATCTACTCCAAGTTCATTTGCAAGTTCTTTCCCAAGAATAATTCCATTTTCAATATCCTCATATTTCCCCTTTTTAATAAAATTTTTTATGTTTGTAACCTTGAGTTCTCTTTCTGGATCAATTCCTTTGATAATTCCACCTATGATATATTTATTTGACTTATAAATTGCCTGTGACATTATATATGGAGAAGCACCCTTAATCTCTGGTAAATTTTTTATTTTCTCAATTATTTCTTCGTAATTATAAATATAAGGTTTTCCTTCAATAGTTATTAAAGGATTTGCTCCAATTATCTTTCTTTTAAGGTCATTTGAAAATCCATTCATGACTCCTATAACAAGAAGTAGTGTGATTACTCCTATTGAAATTCCAAGGATTGTAAAGAAACTTATAAACCATAAAAATCTATCTTGTCTTTTGTTTCCAATAAATTTTTTAGCAAGAAAAAAATTATAAGAAATCATTTATTTTTTTTACTTCAATCTTCTTACTAATAACTTCTAAAATCTCATCTATATCAGTTATATTTAAAATTCCTTTAACAAAATTTGCTGAAGGAAGTTTAAGATAAGGTTTTTTTACAAGTGAGTAAAAA
>JAMWCA010000116.1 GCA_023819545.1 Candidatus Omnitrophota bacterium | reverse complement strand
AAAATAATAAGTATAGCGAAAGAGGTTGGTTTTGATTTAATTGGTTTTTCACATAGCAAAAAAATTGAAAATGAATTTATAGATTTTTACATTGAATATCTAAAAAACAAATATAATGGACAACTCCGTTATCTTGAAAGGAATCTTGAAAAAAGGTTTAATCCAGAAAAATTGCTTCCATCAGTTAAAACAATAATCACTCTGGGAGTAAATTATTATTCAGAAATTCCAGAAGAATCTATTTTCCCAAGATATTTAACAAAAATTGACTATCATAAGGTTATAAAAAAAATGCTTAAAACTTTTATAGAAAATTTGAAAAAAGAGTTCGGAAATTTTGAATATAGATTTTTTGTTGATACAGGACCAGTTTTTGAAAAATATTGGGCAAAAAAATCTGGAATAGGTTTTATTGGCAAAAATTCATTAATAATAAATAGAGAATTTGGCTCTTTTATTTTCTTATCTGAGGTTTTTATAGATAAAGAGATAGAACCAGATAAAGAGATAGAGAATCTTTGTGGTGAGTGTAAAAAATGTGTTGAAAGTTGTCCGACAGGTGCAATTTTAGAAAATGGAATTATTGATGCAAGAAAATGTATATCTTATTTAACGATTGAAAAAAAAGAGTTGTCAGAATATGAAAAAGGATTGATAAAAAAAGGGAAAAGAATTTTTGGATGCGAAATATGTCAAGAAGTTTGTCCTTTTAACCAAAATTTAAAAAAGACAAATAAAGAAGAATTAAAAATTTCTGAAGTTTTGAAAGACCTAAAAATTCATAATTTTAAAGATATTGATTTTGAAATCTTTAAAGATACAGTTATTAAAAGAAAATTGAAAATCCTTGACAAAAAGAATTTTTATGATAAGATATTACAGAATATAAAATTAAAATGAAATATTTTCATACAGAAATTGAAACAATATCAACAAGAGAATTTAAAAACCTGCCTTTTATTAAAAAGAATGATTTAAGAGATAATTATCCATTTAAGATGTTTTCCTGTGATTTAAAAGATTTTTATGAAATTTATGTTCCCTTCAGAACAATAAACAAAATTAAAGTTAACGGTTATACAAAAAATGATGTTGATATGTTTTCAATGTTAAGAAATTTGTTTTGTGGGAGTTTAAAAAAAGGCGATATTATTCAAAATGTATATTGTTATGGTTTTTTACAGGAGTGCTGGTTAAATTGTTTAGCGAAAAGTATTGAAAGAAATATGGAAAAAGTAAAAAGAATTATTGATTTAAAAAATTCAAAGGATAAATAAATGTCAATAAAGCAATTGTCTATATTTTTAGAAAATCGTCTTGGCAGGTTAAACGATGTAATTTCAATACTTGGTAAAAATAAAATTAATATAAGGGCTATATCTCTTGTAGATAAAGCAGATTATGGGATTTTAAGATTGATTGTAGATAAAAAGAAGAAGGCATTAAAAATTTTAAAAGATAATAATTTTTCAGTTAATGAGGCGGATATAATTGCTGTTGAAGTAGAAGATAAACCTGGAGGACTTGCGAAAGTTCTTGGAATATTAGTAGAGAGGAATATAAGCATTGAGTATATATATACTTTTGTTGAAAAAGTGAGTAAAAAAGTGATTGTTGTTTTTAAAACAGAGAATAACAAAAGAGCAGAAAGCATACTTAGAAAAAATAAATTCAAATTATTAAAGGAAAACAGAGAGTTGTTAAAACACTTTTCTTGAAAAAGAAAAATTAAAAAGAGATTGATTGTCAATAAAGAAAATTATGAAAATGGGCAAAGAAAAAAGTGTTGTTGGAAGGAAATTGCCTTTAAATTTTAAGTTTTTATTTTTGATAGATTTTTTTGTAGTGAATAAGAAATTCTTTATTTCTTTTTATGTTTTTCCACCAATTCTCATTTTCAACATACCATTTTATAGTTAAATCAAGGCCTGTTTCAAAATCAGTTTCACATTTCCATCCAAGTTTTTTAATCTTTTCACAACTTAAACTATATCTTCTATCATGCCCAGGTCTATCTTTAACAAATTCAATTAAATCTTTGTCTTTTTTAAGGATTTTAAGAATTTTTTTTACAACTTCAATATTTGTGATACTAAACTCAGAAGAGACATTATAAATTTCTCCTTCTTTCCCTTTATGTAAGATAAAATCAATTGCTTTACAGTTATCCAAAACATAAATCCATTCTCTTTTATAAAGTCCATCTCCATAAATTGGCAATTTCTTATTTTCAATTGCATTTGTTATCATCAATGGAATAAATTTTTCAGGATATTGATTTGGTCCATAGTTATTACAACTTCTTATTATATTGACAGGTAATTTATATGTTTTAAAATATGAAAGAACAAGTAGGTCTGCACTGCCTTTGCTTGCTGAATATGGATTTGAAGGATTTAATGGAGAATTTTCATCAAAACTTCCTTTTTCAATACTACCATAAACTTCATCAGTACTAATTTGAATAAATCTCATATTTTTCTTTTTTGAAATCTCAAGTAGATTAAAAGTCCCAAATATATCTGTTTTTAAAAATATTTTAGGACCATAAATTGCTCTATCTACATGACTTTCTGCAGCAAAATTTATAATGACATCATATCTATCTATAAAATCAATTAAGTCAGAATCGCATATATCCCTTTTCAAAAATTTATAGTTTGGATTTTTTTCTACTTCTTTTAAATTTTCAAGATTTCCAGCATATGTAAGTTTGTCAATATTTAAAATTTCATAATCAGTATATTTATTTAGAATATATTTTATAAAATTTGAACCAATAAAACCAGCACCACCAGTCACAACAATTTTCATTTTTTTCTTTCTTTTTCTGCTACAAGTATGTTCGCTTTTAAAAGTGATTCAAAAGTTCCTGCATCAGTCCACCAACCGTCAAGAATTCCATAAGTTAATTGCTTCATTTCTATATATCTATTGTTTACATCTGTTATTTCAAGTTCTCCTCTTTCTGAGGGTTTTAAAGTTCTAATTATGCTAAACACCTGATTATCATACATATAAATGCCAGTAACTGCATAATTTGAAGGTGGAACTTTTGGTTTTTCTATTATTTTTATTATATTTCCGTTCTCTATTACAGGCACTCCAAATCTTTCAGGATTTTCAACCTCCTTTAATAAAATCCTTGCTCCTTTTTCTTGTTTTTCAAAAATTTTAACTTCTTCTCTTATGCTTTTTTCTATTATATTATCTCCAAGGATAACAACTACCTTTTCTCCTCCACAAAAATGCTCAGCAAGAGATAATGCATCTGCAATCCCTCTTTCTCCTTCTTGATAAACAAAACTTAGATGGGAAAGTCCAAATTCTTTACCATTTCCAAGTAGTTTTAAGAAATCACCTGCTGAATTGCCGCCTGTAACAATCAATATATCAGTAATTCCGGCATCAACAAGTGTTTGAATTGGATAATAAATCATTGGTTTGTTATAAACAGGAAGGAGATGTTTATTTGTTACTTTTGTTAAAGGATATAACCTTGTTCCAAGTCCACCAGCGAGAACTACTCCTTTCAATAGTTTCTCCTCTCCCAATTATATGGTATTTCAGTTGTATCAAAAGGTAATCTTAACTCATCTGGATTTTGGTAATTATATACATTTGTAGGAATATTTAAAACAATACATTCTTCTTCGCTTATACATTTAAAACCATGCCAAATAAACCTTGGGATATGTATAAGTATAGGATTATAAACACCTACGAAAAATTCATTGATTTTCTTATATGTAGGACTCCCTTGTCTTAAATCACAAAGGACTATTTTTGCCATACCACTTATTACAGTTAAATTATCATCCTGAAACTTGTGAGAATGCCATGCTTTAACAACATTTGGATATGCAGTAGTTATATATACCTGTCCAAATTGTTTAAATATTTCATCATCTCTTCTTAAAATTTCTATTAAACGTCCTCTTTCATCAGGTATAACTCTTAAAACTTTTATTCTAACACCTTCTATCAATTCCATAAATATATTTTAACACTAATTTTTTTATCTGGTAAAATCTTTATTGTTGTTTTATATTGAAAAAAAAGATTGAATTATCAAAAATTATTTTTGTAATCTCATTTTTATCTTTTTCTTTTATTTTTGCAATTTCTTCAACTATATATTTAATCATAAATGGTTCGTTTCTTTTTCCGCGGAATGGGTCAGGTGCTAAAAATGGAGCATCTGTTTCAACCATAACTTTTTCTATTGGGTAAAATTTTGCCACATCTTTTACATTCTTTGCATTTTTGAAAGTCAAA
>JAMWCA010000115.1 GCA_023819545.1 Candidatus Omnitrophota bacterium | reverse complement strand
GAAAAAAGATTATTTAAAAAAGCCAATAGAACATATTGATATTAAAAAAATAGATGCAATTCCAATAATTGAAATGTATTCTAAAATGGCATTTTCAGCAAGAACTCTTGCATATGGAGCTTTTCTTTATGAGAAGATGTTAAAAGATGAGGAAGTTACTGTTATTTTAACAATGGCTGGTTCTCTTTTTAGTGCAGGATTAAAAAATGCTGTATGTGAACTTATAAGAAATAATTTAGTAGATGTAATTGTTTCTTCAGGAGCAATAATAGTTGACCAGGATTTTTTTGAAGCACTTGGTTTTAGACATTATATAGGAAGTCCAGATATTGATGATAGAGAATTAAATAAATTACATATTGATAGAATTTATGATACATATATTGATGAAGATGAATTGAGAATTTGTGATATGACTGTTGCTGAGATTGCTGATAAACTTGAACCAAGACCATATTCATCAAGAGAATTTATTTTAGAGATGGGAAAATATTTAAAAGAAAAGGGTATTAAATCAGAGGATTCAGTAATTCTCGCTGCTTATGAAAAAAATGTGCCTATATTTGTTCCTGCTTTTTCGGATTGTTCTGCTGGTTTTGGGCTTGTATATCATCAAACAAAAAATCCAGATAGATATATAACAATAGATTCAGTTAAGGATTTTAAAGAACTAACTGAATTAAAGATAGCAGCAAAAGAGACAGGAGTTGTTATGCTTGGTGGTGGAGTTCCTAAGAATTTCACACAAGATATTGTTGTATGTGCAGATGTTCTTGAGAAATCAGTTCCTATGCATAAATATGCAGTTCAAATAACAGTTGCTGATGTGAGAGACGGAGCATTATCAGGTTCAACTTTAAAAGAAGCACATTCATGGGGAAAAGTAGATTTCCCAAATACAGAAATGGTTTTTTGTGAAGTTACAGTTGCATTCCCATTAATTTGTGCATATGTATATCAAAAAGTTAAAAATAGAAAAGCAAGAAATTGGAATAAATTATTTGAAAAATAAAATCTTAAATGCCTTAATTTTATTTTGTTTTCTATTTTTCAAAATTGGAGTTACAGTGGAGAATAAAATACCTGCTTTATGCCAAGTTTTTAAAGAATATTTCCCAATTGGCGCAGCGGTAAATCTTAAAACTGTGGTATCACATTCAGAATTATTGAAAAAACATTTTAATAGTATAACTCTGGAAAATCACCTAAAATGGGGATTAATTCATCCATTACCCGATAAATATAATTTTGAAGATGCAGATAAGATTATAAAATTTGCTATTGAAAATAAAATGAAGATAAGGGGACATACCCTTGTCTGGCATGTTCAAATTCCTGATTGGGTTTTTAAAGATGAAAAAGGTAATATGATTGATAAAGAAAAATTACTTGAGAGATTGTATGAGCATATAAAAAATGTAGTTGGATATTATAAAGGTAAAATATATGCATGGGATGTAGTAAATGAAGCAATTTCAGATAAAAAAAATGAGTTCTTAAGAGATGTGCCTTGGTATAATATCTGTGGAGAAGAAGTTATTGAAAAAGCATTTATATGGACACATGAGATAGATCCTGATGCAATTTTATTTTATAATGATTATAATATTGAATTTCCTACAAAAAGAGAAAAAGTATATCAACTAATTAAAAAACTTAAAGAAAAAGGAGTTCCTATTCATGGGGTTGGAATTCAGGCACATTGGAAACTTGATGAAAAAATGCCAGAATATCTTGAAGAAAGTATAAAAAAATTTGCTTCACTTGGCTTACAGGTTCAGATTACAGAATTTGATATTTCAATATATTTGGATGATAATGAAAAATTTAATTCACCTTTAGAAGTGCCATCAGAAAGATTTATAAAACAGAAAGAAATTTATAAAAAAGCATTTGAAGTTATAAGGAGAAATAAACAATATATTACAGGAGTTACTTTTTGGGGAATTGCAGATGATGCTACTTGGCTTGATAAATTTCCAGTTAAAGGAAGAAAGGACTTCCCACTTTTATTTGATATAAATCATAACCCAAAACAAGTCTTCTGGGAAATTGTGAAGTTTTAAGTTAATGTTCATAAAAAGATATTTATTGCCCAGAAAAAAAATATTCCTGCTCCCAAAAAGCGGAAAAAAAACTTTACCTTAATATTTGAGAAAAAATTATAAAAGAAATAAGGAAAAAGACCACAGATAATTCCTACAGGGAAAATAACACTTCCAAATCCAAATAGAAAACCAGAGATAAAACCAAAAAAGAAATTTTTCCCAAGATATGAAAGATAAAATATTAAACCAAATAATGGAGCACAAGGTGTTATCCCTTCAACAATTCCCAAAAAAATAGGTAGAGAAGTTTTAAAAATTTTAATATGTTTTTTAATTGGGAAGAGCATTGAAAAACCTATTATAATTAAAATAATTCCTAAAAGTAGAGATAACATTCTTGTCTGAAGAGTATTTTTAATATATCCGCCAAGTAAAGATGATAAACCACCTATAATTCCATAGACAAAAATTTTAGAAATTGCAAAATATAGTCCAATTTTAATACTATCTATTTTTTTCTGTGTTTCCTTCACTACAACTGGGAAAAGAAAAAAACAACTGTGTAAACCGCAAATAGTAAACCCTAAAATTAAACCAGATAAAAAGAACTGAAAAATCAACCCCATTTATAAAGTTTAAGATTATTTTTAATTGAAGTCAATTTTTGCATAAATTGACATACAGGTTTATATTTAGTAAAATATTTTTTAATAAAAGCCACCTTAGCTCAGCGGTAGAGCAGGGCACTTGTAATGCTCAGGTCCGGGGTTCAAATCCCCGAGGTGGCTTTTTTTATTCTTTTAATTAGGAGAGAGAATGGTAAAGTCAGATAAGTGGATTAAAAAAATGGCTCAAAAAGGGATGATAGAACCATTTTATTCTGAAAAAATAAAAAAAGGGATTTCCTTTGGTCTTTCTTCTTATGGATATGATTTTTCTCTTTCTGAAGAATTTTTAATATTTAAAGGTAATTATGCATCACCAAAAAAAATAAGTGAAAATGATTTTGAGAAATTTGTAGGTAAAATTTGTAAAATACCTCCAAATAGTTTTGTTCTTGGAAGGAGTATTGAATATTTTAGAATTCCGAGAGATGTGATTGGAATATGTTTTGGAAAATCAACTTATGCAAGAACTGGAATAGTTATAAATGTTACACCTTTAGAACCAGAATGGGAAGGATATATAACAATACAAATAGCAAATTTAACCCCTGTTGAAGGTGAAGTTTATGCAAATGAAGGTATAGGTCAGGTAATCTTTTTAAGTTGTGAAGATATTTGTGAGAGGTCATATAAGGATTTATCAGGAAAGTATAATAAAGCAAAAAATATAGAAATTCCAAAAATTATTTAACTTCTCAAATATGTTATAATATTCTTTATGGAAAAGGTGATTTTTTTTCTTATTGGTGTAAGGATTTGTTTAAAAAGAGGAGATATCCTTTCTGAAAAAGTTGATGCTATTGTTAATCCTTCAAACACCTGCCTTGATTTTAGTGGTGGACTTGCAAAAAAGGTAAAAGAAAAAGGAGGGAAAGAAGTAGAAGAAAAGGCAAAAGAAGTAAAAAGTTTAAAAATCGGAGAATCAATTTTTACAAATTCAGGGAAATTACCATCTAAATATATTATTCATACAGCAACTATGGATATGAATTTTAAAACTGATTATGAAATAATAAAGAAATGTGTAGAAAGTTCTTTTGATTTATGTAATAAATTAAAAATCAAATCTATTTCATTTCCTGCTTTAGGATGTGGAACGGGAAAACTTGACAGTAGAAAAGTTGCTGAGATTATGGTAGAAGAAACATTGAAAAATTTGTCATATAATTTTTTTCTTGAAGAGATAAATTTTGTTCTATATAAAAGGAAAGATTATGAGAATTTTTTATCTGTCTTTGAAGATTATTTAAGAAATCTAACAAAAAAAACATATAAAAACCCAATTCCAACAGTTGATATTATAATTGAATATAATGATGGAATTGTTCTTGTAGAGAGAAAAAATTATCCGTTTGGTTGGGCAATACCTGGTGGATTTGTTGAATATGGAGAAAGCTGCGAACAAACGGCAATAAGAGAAGCAAAGGAGGAAACAGGACTTGAAATTTATGATATAAAACAATTTAAAACATATTCAAAACCAGGTAGAGACCCAAGATTCCACACAATATCAACTGTTTTTATAGCAAAAGGAGAAGGGATTTTAAAAGGGTCAGATGATGCTAAAAACGC
>JAMWCA010000114.1 GCA_023819545.1 Candidatus Omnitrophota bacterium | reverse complement strand
ATGGGCAATAAAAAGGAGAACCTTGCTTGGTGCATGGACGATGATGAATATTGAAATGATAATTGAAAGAAGAGTGCAAACAGGACCAAAACAATCGGAAACAATTATAGATTACTTTGACCTTCCACATCATATTACACAAATTTTACTGGATCATGAAATTGCTGATTTAATAAATAGGATTGGTGAAGAAAAGATTTTTGACTTGATTGTTGCAGGTAAATTTTCAGAACTTGAGAAAGCAAATTATTTTGTGTTAAGAGCACTCTTGAAATTAAAAAATAATGAGAAATTATCTGAGAATGACCCTGTTACAAAATATATAGATGATAAAAATAAAGACCATTTATCAAAAATTTCAAATCTTTTGCCCGAACTTTATGCTAAAATTATAAAAACTCTTAAAAGTGGAGGTGAAATATGACTGAAAAACATATTGATACACTCGTAGGGGAATTAAAACAAAAAGGACATGAAATACCAAAAGATGTAGCGGAAGCAATAAATGATATTGGCTTTCGTCTTCTTGAACAGGTAAGGCTTGGCAATAAAGACAATGTATTTTATATGCTTTTAAGGTGTTTTAAGGCAAAGGAGAAAAAAATTCCTGAGGAGATTGTAAATACTTTTAAACCCGAAAATGAAAAATATTTTAAAACTTTAATTTTTTCATTTTTAGCACCCATTCTGGGTAAAAAAGAAGGAGGTGAAGAATGAAACACATAACATTAACAATGATTTTTGAGGCATCAGCATTAAACAGAGATGAAAAAATTGGCGGCAATATTCTGTCAATCAAGAAGTTGCAAAGAGGAAACAAAACAATAAGTTTCATTGGAAAACCAGCAATAAGGCACTATTTATTTTCAACCCTCCATAAAGCATTTGGATGGAAACCCGCAGAAGTAACAGGACAGGAAGAGGTTGTTCAATTTGATATTACAAAAGATGATATTCTCACAAGTCCTGAACTTGATGCCTTTGGATATATGTTTACAATTGGAGAACAAGCATCAATAAAAAGAAAATCTCCTGTTGGAATAACAAAAGCAATAGGATTGGACCCCTATAATGGAGATATAGCATTTTATTCAAATCATGATTTAGTGGAAAGAGGAATACAGCAGGGACTTAATGTAACACCTAATCCATACAATAAAGAAGAACATATCTCATTTTATAAAGTAAGCTTTACAATTGATACAGAAATATTGGGGAAGGATGAGTGGGTAATTGAGGAGTATAGTTATGATAACCAAAGTAAAAAACTATACTTGACAATTAAAAAGCCACAAGAAGCAATTCTTACAGAAGTGGAAGAAAAGGAAGATGAAGAGGGGAATGTTTATTATGAAATAAAAGGGAAGCATCACATCTATGTAAGATACCGGGAAGTTAAGGTTTCCAAGGAACTTATGAAACCTGGAGATAAGAAAAAGAAAAAAGAAGAGGAAAGTCCACATTTAGAATTCAAAACTGAATTTTTAAAAAGTAAAGAGGATGTTAAAGAAAAAGAGGAAAAAAAGAAAGGAAAAAAAACTAATATAAAAGTTGAAAAATTTGAGGAGGAAGACGAGTTTTATGTTTTTGTTGCTTCTCATGTTCCTGAATATAACCGAGAAGAAAAAACATTGACAATAAAACTAGGACTTCAAAAAATTATTGAAAATGTAGAAGAAAAGATTATTGAAAATGTAGAAGAAAAGATTAGAGATAAGGAATATACTATTAATGATGGAGAAAAAAAAGAACTTTGCACAATTACCATTGAGAAAAGTGGAACTAAAACAAAGGTAATTTTTAAGATTTCGGAAGAAACAAAGAAAAAAAGAATTGAAAATATTCTTAATGCCATCAGAAACGGTCTGTATTCCCAATCCAGTAATGAAGCAAATACTATTGTCCCTCTGTTTTTGGTGGCTTCCAAGGTAAAAGTTCCAGTTCCTGTTTTTCATCCTTATTTAGAAATACAATCAACTGATGATAAATTCTGTTATCAAGTTATAGGGCTTAAAGATGTTTTATCAAATGGTTGGATTGAAGATAAAATAACAATAGTTGAAACTGAAAAGATTAAATTAAAAGAAAATGAAATTGATAATGAAAAAAGAATTTCATGGGAGAATTTTATAAACTCGTTATTTTCTGATCAAGAATCCTCTGTTCAAAAATGAAGAAAAAACCTAAATTAGAAATCCTTAAAGACCTTTTCTGGGATTATAAGTGGGAATCTGTTGTAAAAAATTTAGATTCTCCTTTTGTGATTGCAAGAGTGCTTGAGATTGGCAATAAAAAGCAGGTAAAAGAATTCATTTCCTGTGTAAGCTCGCAAAAAATAATAGAATTCTTGATAAAATATGAAAAATTGCTTTCAAAACAATCACTGAATTTCTGGAGACTGGTTTATGGAGTTAAAAAGGAAAAGTTTACTTAAAGAGCATAAAAAGGTAATAGAAAAAATTGAATCTTTGCTAAAAGAAGGAGAATTCTATTTAGCAGGAGGAACCGCTGTTTATTATTATCTTTTACATAGACATTCAATTGACCTTGATTTCTTTACAGAAAAAGAATTTGATTTCAGAAAATTTGGCTCATATTTTAAGGTAGAAGAAATCCAGATGCTCTCAAAAGATACAATATATGCAAAAATAGAAGAAATTAACTTATCCTTTTTCTTTTATCCCTATCCTTTGTTAAAACCTTTGAAAAAATTGGAATTGGTTAAAATTGCAAGCTTAGAGGATATTCTCTGTATGAAGATAAATGCTATAATCTCACGGGGGAGCAGAAAGGATTTTATAGATTCCTATTTTATTATGAAAACATTAAAAATAAGTGGAGTTAAAGCAATAGAATTTTTTAAGAAAAAATTTGGTAACTATGATGAAATTATGATAAAAAAAGCGATAATTTATTTTGAAGATGCAGAAAAAGAGCCAGAATTTCCCACACTCAAAAAGGTCAAATGGAGTGAAATAAGAGAATTTTTTATAAAAGAATTTGCAAAAATATAAAAGGGGGTAAAATGAAGATTTTAAGAATAAAAATATTTCAACCAACTGCCCATTATAGAATCCCCTTTACATTTGCAAGAAGGCATACATACCCTATCCCACCATATTCAACTGTCATCGGTTTTTTATGTAATGTGCTCGGAGTAAAAGACCATAGTGATGAAAGATTTAGAAAATTGAAAGAAAGTTTATCACTTGCAATTTACGGAAACTTTGAATCAATGACAAGGGAGTATGTATGGTTCAGAAATCTTTATATTGACTCTCACAATTCAAGATTTACTTCTCCAGAAAATAGAATTATTGACCAGATACCAGAACATCCAGGCGGTCAGATACCAATAAGGATAGATGTTTTGGAAAATGTCAAATTGATAATTTATATCGCTCATGATGAGGAAAGTTTTTTAAAGGAAATTGAAAAAGCATTTAAAAATCCTGAAAAAAGGATTTATCCATTACACCTTGGAAGGGCAGAGGACTGGATTGTTTTTGATGGAGCTCCGGATGAGGCAATAAAAATCATAGAAGTTAATGAAAATGAAAAAGAACCTTTTTATGGGAAATTTAATTATTATACCTGGATTCCTGACCTTGAAAGTAGAAATAAATATGTTAATAAATATTTGAATAATGGAAACTTTAAAAGATTTTTCCAAAAAGTTAAAGGAAGCTCACATTTAATTACATCTTTTTATGAAATAAAAGATGGATTCAGAAATTTTGAATATATCCCTGTAAAACTTTTTGAACAGGGTGACTTCCCATTTTATTTCGGAAGACCATTTGAATTTATACAGGATAACGAACTCAAAATTCCTCTTTTTCTCTGCAAAATGAGTTATCAAGGAGTAAAAAATGGAAATACTAGCTAAATCAAATGGGATAAGTATAAAAAAACACACAGAGGATTTGCTTGAAAGTATTGATAGATTCCCTTTTGACAAATTACCCTATCAAAAATTAAACATTTCTAAAGATGAATTGAAAAGATTTCTTTCTTTTGCTGTTTTTTTTCACGATTTAGGTAAGGTTTCTCCTAAATTTCAAGAAAGAATAGGGAATACAAATTTCCCAATAAAAATACCTTTTTTCCCTGATGTTCGCCACAACATCCTTTCATTATTTTTTATCAATAAGGAAAAAGTAAAAGAAATTTGTAAAGGAGATGAGGCCCTTTATGCAACTTTTCTTTCTGCTATTGCTTTTCATCACTGGAAAATTGATGAAAAAGAATATCTTTTAAGAATAAATGAAAATTTGAAAAAGGCAGCCGAACAATTATTAG
>JAMWCA010000113.1 GCA_023819545.1 Candidatus Omnitrophota bacterium | reverse complement strand
CTCTTTCTTCATCAAATATTGCTTTTAATATAAATTTAGTTGCTTTTATGCCAATGATAGGAATAGGAACAGGTGTTTCAATACTTGTTGGGCAGTATATAGGGAAAGGAGAACCAGAAATAGGAGAGAAAATTACATATATGGGATTTTGGATTACATTTATATATATGTGTTTAATTGCTTTAAGTTATGTTTTATTCCCTGATTTCTATATTAAATTTTTTAGACCAAGAATTTATATAGGTGATTTCAATGAAGTTAGAGAATTAACTATTAAACTTTTGAAATTTGTTGCCTTTTATTCTGTTTTTGATACAATGAATGTAATTTTTCCTTCTGGATTAAAAGGTGCTGGAGATACAAAATTTATTATGAAGGTCTTTATATTTGCTTCAATATTTATTTTCCTTATTCCACTTTATATATGCACATTTATTTTCAATTTTGGAATTTTTATAAGTTGGACTATTGCTACTTTATACGTGATAATAGTTGGTTTTATTTTCTTTATAAGATTCTATAAAGGGAAGTGGAAGAAAATTAAGATAATTGAGCAACCTGTTATCGTATGATATAATGATTGATTAGAAAAATATGAAAGAAGGAGGGGAGATGGAAGACAGGGAAAAGATGGTAAGTTTTATTGCTTATTTTTTCGGATGGGTTTCAGGACTTATTATCTATTTAACTGAAA
This sequence comes from Candidatus Omnitrophota bacterium, assembly GCA_023819545.1. GTDB lineage: Bacteria > Ratteibacteria > UBA8468 > B48-G9 > JAFGKM01 > JAMWDI01. The sequence goes on along the minus strand of JAMWCA010000113.1, from coordinate 3,671 downwards.
AGAAAAGTCAATATATAAGATTCAATGCTATGCAAAGTATAATTTTCAGCGGGTTATGGACAGTAATTTCAATATTTCTCAGAATTTTACATTTTATTCCAGTTTTAGGTAATATTTTATCTTTGATTCTCTATCCTCTTGTTTATTTAATCTTTTTTGTGATATGGATAATTCTGCTTGTCAAATCTTTTCAAGGAGAATATTTTAAATTACCTCTAATAGGTGATTATGCAGAAAAATATTCAAAAATATAAAAGAAATGAAATTAATGAAAGTTGCTTATTTAATTGGAAAGAGAAAAATTGAAATAGAAGAGGAAAAAATACCAGAGATTAAAGATGATAAAGATGTTCTTGTAAGAATTAAATCTGTTGGTATTTGTGGGTCTGATGTCCATTATTTTTTAGAAGGAAAGATTGGAGACCAGATTGTAAAGGATAAAATAATTCTTGGACATGAAGCAAGTGGACAAGTAATTGAAGTAGGTAAAAATGTTAAAAAAATTAAAAAAGGAGATAAAGTTGCAATTGAACCAGGTATAAGTTGTGGGCAGTGCGAATCATGTAAAAAAGGGAAACCAAATACCTGTCCTTATGTAAAATTTCTTGGAACTCCTCCGATTAATGGTGCTTTTAGAGAGTATATTGTGATGCCAGAAGAAAATCTTATAAAAATACCTGATGGACTTGGATATGACGAAGGAGTTTTGTCTGAACCGCTTGCGATTGGAATTTATTCAGTAAAATTAAGCCAGATTGAAATTGGAGATGATGTTGCCATTTTAGGAGTTGGACCAATAGGACTTTCAATCTTATTTTCAGTTAAGGAGAGTGGAGCAAATAAAATTTTTGTATCTGATTTAATAGAAGAACGTCTTGAATTTGCAAAAACACTTGGAGCAGATTTTACTATTGATGCTAAAAAAGATGATATCGTTGAGATTGTGAAAAATTTCACAAATGATAGAGGAGTTGATATTACATTTGAAGCAGCAGGAAAAAAAGAGACGTTCAGGCAAGTAGTTCATACTACAAAAATATGCGGGAAATCAGTTCTTGTTGGTATTCCTTCTGAAGATATTGTTGAATTTCAAGCACATATAATGAGAAGGAAAGAACTTAAACTTATAAATGTGAGAAGAAGTGCTTTTTGCACTGAAATTGCATTAAATATGATGAAAAAATCAAAATTGCCTTTTTTAAAAATGATAACGCATAGATACCCTTTTGAAAAAATTGAAGAGGCATTAAATCTTGTTTCAGAATATAAAGATGGGGTTATCAAATGCCTTGTCTCTCTTTAATCTTCCGCCTTCACCTCGTAGGTGTTAGGAGGGTGAGATGGGAGTCGAGAATTATTATCATATCTTTACAAAAAGTATTGCTGGATATAAAATTTTCGTAAAAGATAGGGATTTCAGGAGGATGCAGGAGATTGTATGGTATTATAGATATGAGAGAAAAAGAAGGTTTTCGCAGACAATTGATTTAACAAAAGAAAGTTATGGTGATAAACTTGTTAAAATAGTAAGTTATTGTATTATGCCGACACATCTACATTTTATTATTGGAGAAGAGAAAGAAAAGGGAATTTCAAAATTTATGGCAAATATCCTTAATAGTTATACGAAATACTTTAATCTTTTGCATAATAGAAAAGGTCCTTTATGGGAAAGCAGATTTAAAAAAGTATTGATTGAGTCAGATGAGCAATTATTACATTTGACAAGGTATATCCATTTAAATCCAACAACTTCAGGATTAATTGAAAAACCTATTGATTGGAGATTTTCTTCATATAGAGAATTTTTGAATTATAAAACAGATTTAAAGATTTGTGAATTTGATGAGTTGATAAATGTAGATGTTAATGAATATAAAAAGTTTGTGGAAGATTATATTGATTATCAGAGACAACTACATAAAATAAAGAAACTGATTGAACTTGAAGAACATTGATAGACAAAGTTTTCCAGCTAACACCTACGAGGTGAAGGTGGGAAGATGGAGGTGGTGAAAAAGGTTGAAGAGGTTAGGGCGAGAGTAGACAAGGAAAAGAGGAAAGGGAGAGTTATTGGGTTTGTGCCGACTATGGGATATTTACATCAAGGGCATATTTCATTAATAAAAAGAGCAAAACAAGAATCTGATTTTGTTGTAGTAAGTATTTTTGTTAATCCAACGCAATTTGGAAAAAATGAGGATTATGATAGATACCCGAGAGATATTGAGAGAGATATAAAAATATTAAATGAGGAAAAAGTTGATTTAGTATTTGTTCCAGAAGTTAAAGAAATTTATCCAGAAGGTTTTAATACATGGGTATATGTAGAAAAATATTGTGATATTTTAGAAGGGAAATTTAGACCTAATCATTTTAAAGGAGTATGCACAGTTGTTTTGAAATTGTTGAATATTGTAGAACCGGATAAAAGTTATTTTGGATGGAAGGATGCACAGCAATTGATTATAATAAAAAAGATGGTTGATGATTTAAATATCAAATCTGAAATAATTGGATGTGAAACGATAAGAGAAGAAGATGGACTTGCTTGTAGTTCTCGTAATATTTATTTGAGTGATAAAGATAGAAAAAAGGCATTGTGTTTGTATAAAGCACTTGAAAGGATAAAGGAGCTGGTTGAAAAAGAAAAAGTAATTGATTGTAAAAAATTGATTGCTGAAGGGAAAAAGATTATTGAAAGTGAAAAAGGTGTTAAATTGGATTATCTTGAAATAGTTAGAATTTCTGATTTGTCAGTTGTTGAAAAAATAGAAAAAGGAGTTATTGTTCTTGGAGCAATAAAAATAAAGGATGTGAGATTAATTGATAACTTAAGATTTGAATAATTTCACCTGATTTGTCCACCTACAGGGTTGGCTGCAGAAAATGTAAGTAGGACAAGGAGTAGAAAAGGGTAAGAAAAAACTTGACAAAAATGAAAATATATGTTAAATTTAAAAAAAATGAAGGGGAAAAAATGAAAAAAAGTGAAAGGAAAGAGAGTATTTATATTCGTGATTTATTTTTACTTCTTTTTGTTTTTACTTTTTTATTTTTTCTTTGTAGGAATGGTTTATCTTCTGATACGTTGTCACAATTTCAGATTAATGGAAGCGATCCAACTGGTAAAGTATTTCATGGAAGGGTAACTGTAAGTTGGTCTGTCACAGAAGAAACACCAGGTGCCCTATATTGGTTGCTGTATTCAACCGATGGCGGAGGTTCTTGGGATATGGCAAATGTGATTGAAGGTTTACCCTATCCTCAGCAAGGGGGTAGCGGAGGGCATAAAACATATTCTATTCATTGGAATACACCTAATATAAATAATTCAAGTGTTAAAGCTAAAATCCAATCTTCTATAACTGGAAAACCTATTTTAAATTTAATTAGTGGACCATTTGGCATCTATAACATAAAGCCTAATATTACAGTGGTTAGGCCGAATGGAGGAGAAAGTTGGTCAGGAACAAGAACAATTGTATGGGATGTTGTAAATCCATGGCCTGATGACAGGTATAAAATTCAGTATAGGCCAAAAGATAACTACCCTTGGATAGATATAACAACAACAGAAACAAGTCCTGTTACTTCAAGTCCTGTTACTTATACATATAAATGGAATACAACTGATGCAGAAGAACAACCAGCAACTACATACCGAATTC
>JAMWCA010000112.1 GCA_023819545.1 Candidatus Omnitrophota bacterium | reverse complement strand
GATAGAGTTGGAATAATGTATAAAGGAGAGATTGTTGAAATAGGTAACACTAACCAGATATTTGAAAATCCATCCCATACTTACACACAAAAATTGATAGAAAGTAGTTTTGCATTTTAAAAAATCTGAGAAATTGTGTATTCTATATATGGGAGTATAAACCATATGATAACAAAATTCATCTAAATAATAGGAAAATGGAAAAGATGAAATTGCTTAAAAAATATTTTTTGGTTGTGGGAATTCTGATTATCTTATTATATCAGAATATTTATCCTCAAAAAATAATAAAACCATATGAAACGGAAAATTGGCCTATTTATGAAAGTGAAATTGACAAAATTGTTTTTAAAAATTTAAAAGATAAAAATCTTGAGCCTGCCAATCCTTGTTCAGATGAGGTATTTATTAGAAGGATTTATCTTGATGCAATCGGAATGTTACCAGAGCCAGAAAAAGTAATTAATTTCATAAATGATACAAATCCAAATAAAAGGAAAATCCTTATTGACGAACTCCTTGAGAGGAAAGAATTTGCTGAATACTGGTCTATGAAATGGAGCGATATTTTAAGAATAAAGGCAGAATTTCCAATAAATCTCTGGCCTAATGGAGTTCAAGCATATCATAGTTGGTTACTTAACTCACTCAAAGAAAATAAACCATATGATAAATTTGTTAGAGAAATTCTTACCTCAAGTGGAAGTAATTTTAGAAATCCTCCTGTAAATTTTTATAGAGCAGTTCCAACACGAACTCCTTCCTCAATTGCTTCTGCTGTTTGCCTTACATTTATGGGTATCAGATTTGAAAAACTACCAAAAGAAGTTCAAGAAGGAATGAGTAAAATTTTTTCAAAAATATCTTATAAAAAATCACTTGAATGGAAGGAAGAAATTGTTTACATTGATTATGAGAATCAAGAAATTATAGAAGTTATTTTCCCTGATAAAACAAAAGTTAAAATTCCACCTGATAAAGACCCAAGAGAGGTTTTTGCTGATTGGTTAATAAGACCTGCAAATCCTTATTTTTCAAAAAATATAGTTAATAGAATATGGAGTTGGATTTTTGGAAGAGGAATTATAGATGAACCGGACGATATTAGACCAGACAATCCACCAGTCATTCCTGAACTTTTAAATTATCTTGAAAAAGAATTAGTAAAGGCAGATTATAATCTAAAGCATATATATAGAATTATTTTCAATTCAAGAACTTATCAACAATCATTTATACCAAAAACAGATATTCCTGAAGGAGAAAAATATTTTGCTTATTATCCACCAAAACGACTTCCAGCAGAAGTTTTACTTGATTTAATATGTAAAATTTCTGGTTCAGGCGTTGAATATGTAAGTCCAATACCAGAACCTTATACATTCATACCACCTGACCAGAGAAATGTTTTGCTTGGAGATGGAAGTATAACAGGACCTTTTCTTGAACTATTTGGTAGACCACCAAGAGATACAGGATATGAATCTGAAAGAAAAAATCAAATTAATGAACACCAATTAAGATATCTCTTAAATTCATCAGAACTTCATAGAAAAATTCAATCAAGTCAAATCTTAAAAAAAATAATTAGGGAGACAAAAAATGACAAAAAGAAGATAATTGAAAATCTCTATCTTACTTTGTTTTCAAGATATCCAATGCAATTAGAAGAAGAAATTTTATTAAATTATTTTGCTAATTCTAATGTAACTTTTAATCAGGCAACAGAAGATATTCTATGGGCATTGATAAATAGTAAAGAATTTTTGTATAACCATTAGGAGGTTAAAATGGGGAAAAAACATTTAGTCCTGATACAACTTTTTGTAATTATTTTGTTCTTACTTTATTATAAAAGCACTTTTTCTGAAATAAAACCGAAAGCAAAAAGTGTAATACAAATCTGGTTATGGGGAGGACCTTCACATCTTGATACATTTGACCCAAAACCAAATGCAGGATACGATTATACTGGAGGACTAAAATCAATACCTACAAATCTTCCTGGAATTGAAATAAACGAGTATTTAGTTAATCTTGCTCAAATTGCTGATAAATATTCAATTATTAGAAGTATGACACATGGTATAAATGGACATGAAACAGCTTCCTATCTTATGCAAACAGGACATTCTCCTGAAGAAAATCTTGTATATCCATCAATTGGTGCAGTAGTTTCTCTTTTTAAAGGATATGATTATGGTTATAAAGGAATCCTTCCCCCTTATATAGTCCTTACTACTTCTCAAGGCAGATTTTCAGAATGTGGTTTTCTTGGAGAAAAATATAAACCATTTGTTACTGGTGGAGATCCAAATAAAACACCATTTGCAGTTGAAGGTATAGTCCTTGAAGGAGTAAGCGAGGAAAGGAAAATTGCAAGAAGAAATCTTTTATATTCAATTGATTTACTTGGTAAATTTGTTCCTTGGATTAAAGAATTTAAAGCCTTTGATTTATGTAGAGAAAAAGCATATGAAATTATAAGTGGAGAAATTGTAAAAGTTTTTGATTTAACACAAGAACCAGAAGAAGTAAGAAATATGTATGGTAGAAATACATTTGGGCAATCTTGTCTTGTTGCAAGAAGATTGATAGAAAGAGGAGTCGTTTATGTAACAATAAATTATAGAGGTTGGGATACACATAGTAATCATTTTCAACAAATGAGACAGAAATTACCTGAACTTGATATGGGTCTTTCTTCTCTTATTAAAGATTTACACGATAAAGGTCTACTTGATACCACAATTATATGGGTTTCTGGAGAATTTGGAAGAACACCAAAAATTCAATGGGAACCACCATGGAATGGTGGAAGAAATCATTATGGAAAGTGTTTTTCAGCCCTTGTCGCTGGAGGTGGTTTTAAAGGTGGCTGTGTAGTTGGAGCAAGTGATGATAAAGGTGAAAATGTTATTGATAGACCAGTTTATCCAAAAGATTTATTAGGAAGTATTTATTATCTTTTAGGAATTGACCCTAAAACAAAATTCCCAGAAAAATTTGGGAAAGATGTTACAATTTTACCACCTATTGAAACAGGAGAAAAAAAGGGATTGTTAAAGGAAATAATCCATGAATAAACTTTCATTTTTATTTTTTTTATCTTTAACTTATATTGTTTTTTCTCAAATTTCAAATCAACCATCTATTGGATATGTTTATCCTGCGGGTGGACAAAGAGGAACAACTATTGAAGTTATAGTTGGGGGTCAGTTTATAAGAGGAGCAAGAAATGCTTATTTTTCAACTGATAAAATTAAAGTTTTAAGTGTTACTCCTATACCTTATTTAAGCCCTCAACAGAAACAACTTTTAATTAGAAATTTAAGAGCAATAATAACAAGTTGGTATAAAAAGGACAATAAAAAACCAGAGATAATTTATGAGAAAGAAGGAGTAAAAATCCCAAATCATCCCTTACTTAAAGATCTTGAAGATAAAACTTTTGATGAAGTAAGAAATATAATAGAAATTTTTCTAATACCTTTCAATCCTTTACAAATTAAAAGATCTATTCAGGAAAAAGTTCTTATAAAACTTGAAATTGCTTCTGATATTCAAGTAGGGACTTATGAGTTGAGATTACAAACACCTTTAGGATTGACAAATTTTCTAAACTTTTATGTGAGCGATGTAAAAGAAGTAAAGGAAAAAGAAAAAATTTCTCAATTTCCTATATTTGACCCGCCAAAAGAAGTTTTTGATTTACCAGTAATTATAAATGGACAGATTTTCCCAGGCGATATTGATAGATTCTATTTTTACGCTAAAAGAGGACAAAAACTTATTATAGAATTAAAAGGGGGAGAAGTTATCCCTTTTATGGCCGATGCTGTTCCCGGGTGGTTTCAAGGAGTTTTAACTCTATACGATTCAAAAGGTAACCAACTTGTTTTTGCTGATGATTATTTTCACAATCCAGACCCAATAATTTTCTATGAAGTAAAGGAGGATGGAGAATATACAATTGAAGTAAGAGATGCAATATTTAGAGGGAGAGAGGACTTTGTTTATAGATTATTTATTGGAGAAAAACCATTTATAACTCATATATTTCCATCTGGTGGAGAAAGGTATGAACAAACAATTGTAAATATATATGGATGGAATCTACCAGAAAAAACAATAGAACTTGATACAGATGAGAATGGAATTTATAAAAAAATTATAAATTTTGATGGTAAATATTCAAATCAAATATGTTATATGATAAGCGAAATCCCAGAATTTATTGAAAAAGAACCAAATGATACTTTAAAAAATGCAAACTCAGTTTTAATTCCTCAAATGATAAATGGAACAATTTCAAAAAAAGGGGATGTTGATATTTATAAATTTAAAGCAAAAAAAGGCGATAAAATTGCAATTGAAGTTTTTAGCAGAAAACTTGATTATCC
>JAMWCA010000010.1 GCA_023819545.1 Candidatus Omnitrophota bacterium | reverse complement strand
CTGAAATTTCATTACAAATTTTTTTCAGAATTTCTGCAAACTCTTTTATTTTTTCTAATTTCATTCTGTAATAAGGACCAGCTATAGATATAATACCAATAAGTTTCTTTTCATAATTAAAAATTGGTCCTGCTACCCTAACAACATCAATTCTTGCTTCTCCTATATCATATGCCCAGCCAGTTTTTTTTATTTTTTCTATTTCTTTTCTCAATCTTTTTTTATCAGTAATTGTTCTCTGTGTAATTTTTTCAAGTTTTTTCCTTTTGATAAAGTTTTTAAAAACATTATTATCATATGCAAGTAAAATTTTCCCAGGTGCAGATGCATGCAAAGTTTGATATTTTGAACCAATTTGAGCAACAAGTTTTATTGATTGAGGACTTTCAATTTTATCAATATATAGAATTTCATCATTATAAGGAATGATTAATTCAATTGTCTCTCCTGTTTTCTCACATAATTCTTTTAAATATGGACTTGTAATTTCTCTTAATTGTATTTCAGAAAGTATCTTTTTTGTATAAGATAAAAAACTGTATCCAAGTTTATATTTTTTCCCCTGATAAATTACAAAATTTTTTTCTATAAGGGTTTTAAGAATCCTATAAAGTGTTGTTTTTGGAATACTTAATTCCCTCTGTAATTCAACAAAACTTAAAGAATCTATTTCTTTTAATTTCTCAAGAACATCTATTCCTTTTTCAAGTAAATTTTTTTGTTTCATATTTGGAACTTTGGTTTCATATATAGTATAATAAAAAAATTTATTTAAGTCAATTTTATAAAAATAGGACTTGACCACACAGGAATTTAAAAGAACTAACTTCTAATTATCTCTACACTTTTTATCAGTTCTGAATAAACAAAAAGAGCATAAATCTTTATTTAATCTTTTTATTCCAATCAAAGAAAGTAAATTATTAACTTTTACTTCAAGAAAAATTTTTTCCTTTATGTCTACAAAAATTTTTGAAATATCCTTATTCAGATTCCCAAACTTCAACATTTTTAGAAATTAAAGATAGGCATTTTTTTCATACTCATCAATTAAAGCCATAAAGTTATCATATTTGGTTCCAAAGGCAATTGAGTGGCTTGGACCAATTATAAATCTTAAATTTTTCTTTTTAAATTTATCAATAAGTTCTCTTATATTTTTTCTGACATCTTCCATTGAACCACTTATCAATAACTCTGTTGAAATCCCTCCCCAGAAAATCATTTTATCTCCATATCTCTTTGTTAAAAATTCTATATCCATACCTGCATTTGTCTGTAATGATTGGTAAACATCAATCCCTGAATCAATAAACATATCCATAAGTGGTATATTATTTCCACAGTTATGTAAGAAAACAAAAGGAACATATTTTTTTATATTTTCAACTCTTCTTTTTAAAAATGGATAACAACATTTTTTAAATAAGTCAGGTGAGATAAAAGGACCCTTTGTTCCAGCCATATCCTGTTCAAGTAAAACACCATCTTGTTGTTTTCTTATGAAATATTTATCCATAAGATTCTGGATTTTAACCATAACTTCATTCGCAGAAATTATTACTTCAGGTTTCAATGCATATAACATAAGTCCTGTTTCCATTCCACCTAAAATAGTAAAACATGTTATCCCAGCATGACTTCCTACAATAAATTTTTCATCTTTAAAATTTTCTATTAAAAAATCACAACACTCAAATATTGTCGGGTCAGGTGGGTTAAGTTGGTCTTGAGAAAATTTAAACATATCAGGAGTAAAATCATTTATATCTTTTTTCTCATAAGGATTGTATATACAACTGATCTCATTAGTTAATTCTGAAATCTTATAAATCCTACCGTTTTCGTCTTCATATGTCTTTTCATCTATCTTTTTTATTTTTGGTGGTTGATAATTTTTGGGTGGTAAAATTGCTGCTTCTTTAAAAGTAAGTATGTCAACACAATCTATTTTTTTGAACAACTCAACTGTATCCTTTTTATATGATTCTGCAACTTCATCTCTTTTCCCCTCCCATAATGCAATCTGTGTTTTTACTTTATTCCTTACATATGTTTTCCTTCCAATAACCTTTTCAATAATTTCATAATCAACTACATAAAAACCAAGAGGAATTTTATCTACATCCTTTCTCTCAATTAATCTTTTGACTCTCTCTTTAGATGTCATAATGTTTCATTTTAACATTTTTAATAAGTCCTACAAATTTATAAATCCTTATTTTTTCTATTAATAATCTTTAGAAATTTTAACTTTCAGATTTTTTGAGTAATTCTTCCCATCTTCTATCTACTTCTTTCTGAATTTCTTCAAGAAGAGAACTATTTTGAGGTAATAATAAATGTCTAAATCTACCTTGCAATTTAAACCATTCACTTACTGGCTTTTTTTCTTTTGGTTTATATGTTAATCTGTATTTACCTTCAACTACTTCATATAAAGGCCAGATACAGGTCTCAACAGCAACTCTTGAAATTTCCATAGTTAGTTCTGGTTCATGAGGCCATCCAAGACGACAAGGAGAAAGAATCTCTATATATTTAAATCCATTGATTTTTACTGCTTTTTCAACTTTACTTACAAGGTCATTCCATCTTCCAGGGATTGAAGTTGCAGCATATGGAATATTATGTGCAACCATAATATCAACAAGATTTTTTTGCCATTGAATTTTCCCTGGAACAACTTTTCCAACAGGAGAGGTTGTTGTATGGGAATATTTAGGAGTTGCTCCAGAACGTTGAACTCCTGTATTCATATATGCCTGATTATTATAACAGACATATAAAATATTATGCCCTCTCTCAGCAGCACCGCTTAAAGCTTGAAATCCAATATCATGTGTTCCTCCATCTCCACCAAAACCAACAAAAACAATTTCTTTATCAATCTTTCCTTCTCTTTTGAAAACATTATATGCGGCTTCTATCCCACTTATTGTTGCTGCAGAATTTTCAAAAGCAGAATGAATCCATGGGATTTTCCAAGAAGAATAAGGGAAAATTGAAGAAGCGACTTCAACACAACCAGTTGAACATGAAGCAATTACAGGTTTATCTATAGCAAGCAAAACATGTCTCATAACAATTGCTGCTCCACAACCAGCACATAATCTATGTCCAGAAACAAATCTACTTTGTCTTTTTGCAAGTTCTCTTAAACTTGGCATATTTTCCTCCTATTTTTATAAATTATTCTCTTACACCAATATATTTAAGTGTAAATTCTTTTTTCCCTTTTTCTAAAATTTTCAATAAATCATCAAAAATAATATTAATATCTTCAATTTTTACATCCCTTCCTCCAAGTCCATAAATAAAATTAGTCAAAATTGGTTTTTTATCAAGGTCGTAAAGGGATGCAGAAATTTCAGAATATAAAGGACCACAGAAAGTATTCATTCCCTCTACTCTATCCATTATTCCAACAACTTTCAAATTTTTGAGTGAATTTTTTATTTCTTCAACAGGTAATGGTCTTAAAACTCTTATTTTTAAAAGGCCTGCTTTTATTCCCTTTTTCCTTAAATTGTCAACGACTTCCTTCCCTGTTCCTGCAGTTGAACCAATAACTACAATTCCAATATCTGCATCTTCAAGTTTATAATTTTCAACAAATCCATAATATCTACCAAATTTATCTCCAAACTCTTTCCCTATTTCTGGTATAACTTTTAATGCATTTTTCATTCCCTCTACTTGCTGTCTTTTGTGTTCAAAATAATAATCTGGTAAATCAAGGGCTCCTATTGTTATTGGTTTTTGTTCAATTGCAGATTTAATCAAATTTTCTCTTTCTGGTGGCTCGCCAACAAAATCTCTTACTTCCTCATCTGTTAACATTTCCATTGTTTCAAGACAATGACTTAAAATAAATCCATCAGTCATAATCATACAAGGCAATCTAACTTCGGGATGTTCTGCAATTCTAACTCCTTGAATTAAATTATCATATGTTTCCTGAACATTCTCAGAATATATCTGTATCCATCCACTATCTCTTGCACCAAATGTATCTGAATGGTCGCAATGAATATTTATTGGAGAAGAAAGTGCTCTATTAACAACTGCCATAATTATAGGAAGTCGTAAGCCAGATGCAATATAAAGCATTTCCCACATAAAAGCAAGACCTTGAGAAGAAGTTCCTGTCATTGCTCTTGCACCAGCAGCACTTGCTCCAATACAGGCACTCATTGCAGAATGTTCACTCTCTACTTGAACAAATTCTGTCTTAACAAGTCCATCTGCAACAAATTGAGAAAAAATCTGAACAATTTCAGTAGCAGGAGTTATTGGATATGCTGCAACAACATCAGGATTTATCTGTCTCATTCCTTCAGCAAAGGCCTCATTCGCTGTTTTGGCTACTTTCACTCCCATTTTTATCTCCCTTTTTTATTTTTTCTTCAATTTTTTTAAGTTTTAATTTTAAATTATTTAAAGTATTTATGATGTTATCTATATCTTCCTGAGATTTTTCAACTTCATTAAGAATATTTCTATAAGTTGCTATTTCAATTTCCTTCTCTTGTAATTTTTTATTCAATTTTTCTTTCTCATTCTTAAAAATTAAATATTCAATCCCTGAGAAAATCCAACCAGATAAAAATAGAATACCTATGTAATAAATTTTCTTTTTCATTTTTCTATCTCTTCTTTCATTTCAATTGCCTTTTTTGGACATTCATATGCGCATATTCCACAACCTTTACAATAATCATAATTAAAGTGAGACCATTTCCCTTTTTCAGCATCAACAACAATTGCATCGTCAGGACAACTAATCCAACATATAAAACAGTTAATACATTTTTCTGGAATATGAACAGGTTTTTTGCTTCTCCAGTTTCCTGTTTTAAATTTTAAGGAACTACCTCCTTCAAGGATATCTCCAACAGGCAATTCTTTCCAGTTTAATTTTTTCTCCATTTTTAATCTCCTTTCACTTCATAATATGCTCTTTCTATTGCTTTAAGATTTCCTTCAATTACCTCTGGTTTATTTCTAAATTTCACCTCCAGTTTTTTCTTAGTATCTTTTAGTAATTCTTCAAGATTAAGTATTTTTGTTACTTTAATAAGAGCACCCATCATCGGTGTATTTGGGATATCCCTTCCAATTGTTTCAAGTGCAATCTTTGATGCATCAACTGTATAAATTTTCCCTTTAAAACTAATTTTTTCTCTAATTTTTTCAGGAAGAAAAGGAGAATTAACAAGCAAAATTCCTTCTTTTTCATCAAGCCCTTCGCAAACATTTATCTGTTCAACTAATGAAAAATCAAGAACTACAACAACATCAGGATTTTCTATACCATAATGTATTCTTATAGGATTTGAACTTATTCTGTTAAAAGATGTAACAGGTGCTCCCATTCTTTCAGGTCCATATTCAGGGAATGCTTGAATATACTTACCTGTTGAAATACATGCATCTCCAAATAAAAGTGCCGCTGTTTTTGCTCCTTGCCCTCCCCTTCCATGCCATCTTATTTCAAAAATTTCTTTCATCTCTCGCTCCTTTGTAAACTAAAAAAACTGTTTTAATTGTCAAAATCTCAAGAAAAGAGACAAATAGTAATAAAACAAAGCTTAAGAAATTAATTTTACCACTTTTTTGAAAAATTGTAAAGAATAAAAACCAAAAAACAAAAAAAGGAAAAAATAAGTTTATTAAAAAAGATAAATTAGTTCTCATAAAGTTATAACTTTTTCTTAGAGATTCAAAAAGTGTCTCTTTTTCTACCATTATTATAAAGGGTGTGTAAATTGTTAAAAATATATAAAAGAAAGGAATTGATGCCCAGGTAATTATAATCAAAAAAAAGAAAAAAGAGATATTTGATAAAATCTTAATTGAAGAAACAAAACTTGAAGCAATTAAATAAATAATACCAACTAAAAAACTTATGAGAAGATTATAAAACAAGATAGAAGGGAAAAAATATAATCCTTCTCTGAAAATATCAGAAAAAGTGAAATTTTCGTCATAGACAGATTTTTTAATTCCAGTATATATTGAAACTGTAAAATAGATTTCAAAAATAAAAATAAGAAAATAATAAGATTTGATTTTCTCAAAAACCAGTTGCCTAAATAGAATATACAAAAAAGTAAGAATAAAAAGAAAAAATTCGCCCTTGTTTATTTTTATCATCTTTTTATATATTTCCATTTTTGATTTTAATAATACTCTCAGTTAAAGATTAGGTCAAATTGAAAGAGGATTTAATTTTATTCTTTTCAGCAAAAATGATATAATAAATGACTAAAAATGGAGGGAATATGTACAGAATAGGGAAAGAAGAAATAAAAGCAATAGAAAAAGTAATAAAAAGTAAAAAATTGTTTAGAGTTAAAGAGGAAGAAGGTGAGTGTGATAAATTTGAGAAAGAATGGGCTAAAAAAATAGGTGTAAAATATGCTTTATTGATGAGCGGAGGAGGGACTGCTGCTTTAATATCTGGACTTGTCGGACTTGATATAGGACCAGGGGATGAAGTTTTAATTCCTTCATATACATTTATGGCTACTGCTACAAGTGTTTTAATGGTTGGAGCGATTCCTGTAGTTGTTGAAGTAGATGAGACCTGTACAATTGATCCAGTTGATGTTGAGAAAAAGATTACAAAAAATACAAAATGTATTATTCCTGTCCATATGGTTGGTTTTCCATGTAATATGGAAAAAATAATGGAGATTGCAAAAAAATATAATTTAAAAGTGCTTGAAGATTGCTGTCAGGCAGTTGGTGGAAGTTTTAGAGGGAAACAACTTGGAAGTTGGGGAGATGCAGGTGCTTATAGTTTCAATTATTTTAAAATTATAAGTTGTGGTGAAGGAGGATGTCTTGTAACAGATGATAGAATTATTTATGAAAAAGCAAGTATTTTCCATGATAGTGGAACTGCTTTCAGACCTTATGCTAAGGAATTTTCAATACCGATATTCTTGGGATTACAACTAAGGGCAAGCGAAATTATGGGAGCAATAATGAGAATTCAATTAAAACGACTTGATAAAATTTTAAAAGATTTAAGAAAAAATAAAAGAAGAATAATGGAAGAAATGGAGAATGTCTCTGGTGTTGAATTTGCTCCTTCCAATGATATTGATGGTGATTGTGGAGTTATGATTCCATTTAGATTTGAAAATGAAGAAATTGCTAAAAAATTTGCTGAAATTTCTGGTGGATATAGGCCTATTGATTCAAAAAAACATGTCTGGTTTGACTGGAAACCAATAATTGAAAAAAAAGTATGGCATAAAGAAAGATTAAATCCATATAACTTTCCTGAAAATAAAGATTTAAGACATACCTATACAAAAGAAATGTATCCAAAATCAATAGAAAATTTAAGTAGAACTGTTTTTATACCAGTTAATCCTGATTGGAAGTATAAAGAGATAAAAGAGAAAATTAAAAAATTGAAAAAGGCAATTGAAGAATCATATAAAAATGGAACTTAAATTTTTTGATGTTAATATCTGGATTGGTAAATTTATGAATGATGAAAGAGAAATATCAGTTAGTGCAGAACAACTTATTAGTAAAATGCCCTGTTTGAATATTGAAAAAGCAATTGTTTATCATATTTCTCAGAGGGATGTCCATCCACAAATAGGGAATGAAAAACTATTAAAGGAAATTTCAAATAGAGCACAACTTTATGGGATTTTAACAATTCTACCACCTCAAACTAATGAAGTTAAAATTTATTCTTTTAAACAACTTAAAGAAAAAAAGATAGTCGGTTTTAATTTATTCCCGAAAAAACATAATTTTATTTTAGATGAAATAAGTTTAGGCGATTTTCTGAGTGAACTTGAACAAAGAAAATTCCCTGTTTTTTTTGATATAATGAGTGGTCTTTCTGTTGATTACAGGGATATATATTCAATTCTTAAAAATTTTCCTAAATTGACTTGTATTTTATGCAATCCTGGAATTTGGAATACGGATAGATATACATGGCCTTTGCTTGAAAAATTTCCTAATGTTTATTTAGAATCAAGTTTACTTTCATTATATGAAGGAGGAATTGAAGAAACAGTTAAAAGATTTGGTTCTGAAAGAATTGTTTTTGGTTCTGGTTTTCCTGAAAGATACTTTGAAAGTTCAATTTTACAAATTGTTAATTCAGAAATTGAAAATAAAGATAAAGAAAAGATTGCTTATAAAAATATAGAAAAAATTATAAAAGAGATTGAATATGAATAAATACTGGAATGAGTTTTTAAAAAAGGGGAAGATAAAAAATTTACCAGTTATTGATATTCATTGTCATATGGGGTTTTTTTATGGAAGTCATATGCCATATACCGAACCAGAAAAAATGGCAGAAAGAATGGAAATTTCAGGCGTAAAATTGTGTGTTTTTGCCCACCATTATTCTTTATTTGACCCAGAGATAGGGAATAAGATTGTTATTGAAGTTGTTAGAAGATTTCCAGATAAGTTTAAAGGTTATTTTTCTATAAATCCAAATTATAATTTAAAAGATAATATTGAAAACTTTGAGAAATATAATGATGTTTTTGTTGGATTTAAATTACTTCCTGACTATCATAAAGTCCCTCTTTCTGATAGAAGATATAAAAATATTTTTGATTTTGCAGATGAAAAGGGAATTATAATTTTAAGTCATACATGGGGAGGTAGTATTTATAATGGCCCTATAGAAGTTGAAAAAATATTAAAAAAGTATAAAAAAATAAAATTAATTTTAGGTCATTCTTTACATAGTGCATGGGATAAAACAATAGAAATTATCAAAAACTACGAAAATGCTTATCTTGAATTGTGTGCAGTTATGGATGAAAGAGGAGTTTTAGAAAAAATTGTTTCAGAAATTGGCTCTGATAAAATACTATTTGGAACTGACTTCCCATGGTTTAATCACCATTATTATATTGGTTCTCTTTTTGGAGCAGGACTTTCAGAAAATGAAATAAGAAAAATACTTTATTTAAATTCATTTAAACTTCTTTTTCCAACAGGAAAAGGAGAGTAATCTGGAAAGATTTTTAATTTTAATTTTTTCATCTCTAATTTTAGGTATTAAATTATCTGATAAAATTTTTCAATATAAAGAAGAAATACTTGTTGACCAAAATACATCGGAAAGTGATTTTTTCCCAATTGAAGAATTTAAATTTTATGAACTTACATTTTCTTCTCTTTCACCTGAAAAAAATTATTGGGCAATACTATTCTTTGATGAAAATAAAAATCAACTACTGGCAGATAATTATTCAAGTTTTGATAGTAGTGAAAATTTTGTAAAAAATCAATTCTTTTTCCGAGGTAAATGTAAAGCAAAATACGGTAAACTTATTTTTCATAAAACTAAGAAAGAAAACAAACCATTTAAAATAAAAGGGATATCAATTAAAAAAACAACATATAGGAAGATATTAGAATATTTAAATGAAGAAAGAAAGAAAATCCCGGAGGTTAAAAAATTTAAAGTTGAGAAAAAATATATTCCAGAAACTTTAAATAGATTTAAGAAAGGAGAAAAGGTAAGAATTGTTATGCTTGGAGATAGTATTATTAATGATATAGGAAATTCTTTTTATGATATTTTAATAAAGGGTTATATCCGAAAGCAAAAATTGAAGTTATAACATCAGTAAAAGGTGGAACTGGTTGCTGGTATTATGAAAAGGAAAATAAAGTGAAAGATTTTGTCCTTGATTATAAACCAGACCTTTTAATAATTGGCGGTATAAGCAATAGGGATGATGTTGAATCGATAAGAAATGTAATAAAACAAGTAAGGGAAAAACAAAATCCTGAAATAATTGTTATGAGTAAAGCAGTTGGAAAAGAAGGTGATCCAAGAACTAATTCTGAATGGACATATGAAATTGTTGAAAATACATATAGGGATAGATTAAGGAAAATGGCAGAAGAAGAGAAAGTAGAATTTTTCGATATTGAAAAATATTGGGGAGAATATATTAAAAATTCAGATTTACCTTATGATACATTTCTTAGAGACCCAGTCCATGCAAATGAGTTAGGAAGAATTGTTTTAGCATATCTTTTATTTTATTATTTTTTAGAATAGTTAAAATTAACTTTTTTCAAACAAAAATTTTTCAATATAAAATTTCTTTAAATATAACAAAAACTCAACTTTCAATTGGTAAGAAAAACTTGACTTAAAAAGGAATTTAATTTAAATTAAAAATGGAAAGGAGGTGAAAATATGGTTGAATTTATTAAATGGCTTGGACATGCTTCAATTTTAATTTCAATTGGAGGGAAAAATATTTATATTGATCCATGGAACCTTATAAAGATTGAACCAAAAGGTGATTTAATTTTGATTACTCATTCACATTATGACCATTTTAGTCCTGATGACATTAATAAAATTGTAAAAAATGATTCAACTATTATTGGTCCTCATGAAATATTAAAAATTAAAACAGGGATAAAAAAAGAAGTTAAACCAGGAGATGAAGTTGATTTAAAATGGGTAAAAGTAAAAGCAGTTCCAGCATATAATGTAAATAAAAATTATCATCCAAAGGGAAATAACTGGTGCGGATATATAATTGAAATTGAAAGTAAAAAAATCTATATTGCAGGAGATACTGATTTTATCCCTGAAATGAAAACAATATCTGCAGATATAGTTATAGTTCCTATAGGTGGAACTTATACTATGAATGCAGAAGAAGCAGCAAATGCAGTAAACATAATTAAACCAAAAATTGCTATACCATACCACTATGGAGATATTGTTGGTTCTGAGAAAGATGCAAAATTATTCTCTTCTTTTGTCTTAAATTCAGAAGTTAAGATTTTAAAAGTTGAAAAATGATTTTTATTTAAAAAATAACTTCTTTGCCTGTTTCTGAACTAATATAGATTGCCTCAAGTATTTTTATAACTTCTAAACTTTGTTCTGGCTTTACAGGAACTTCTTTATTTTCTTTTACACATTCAAGAAAAACCCTTATCTCTTCATGGTGTGGAGCAGGATTTGGTAAAACATCAAGTTTCAATTCAATATTCTGAAGTATCCCATTTTTTTCTTTAGCAAGTTTTCCATTGGGCCATTTTATACCGCCTTCAGTCCCAAATAGAGTTGTTGAAAAATCACTTATTCCTTCCATATTTGCAAGAAAACTACAAGTTAGTGTCAATGCTCTATTATCAGAAAATCTAACAAATCCAGAAGCAAAATCTTCAACATTATATTTTTCTCTATCCCATTCACCCCAAAGACCCCTTATATCTTTTCTTTTTGCAAGTTTTGTTAAAGTAATACCTTTGACCGAATGAACTTTTGGACATCCCATAAACCAATATGTCAAATCAAGAATATGAACACCTATATCAAACATAGGTCCACCACCTGAAAGATTCTTGTCTATAAATGTTAAACTTGTTGGTAAGTGTCTTCTTCTTAAAGCATAAGCAATTGCAAAATAAATTTCTCCTAATTCTCCATCATCAATCAATTTTTTTATAGCAACAGATTCTCTCATAAATCTCATATGTTGGGCTGCCATCAATTTTTTGCCTGATTTTTTCGCCTCTTTAATCATTTCTTCAACTTCATTTTTCTTAACTGCAAGCGGTTTTTCACATAGAACATTTTTTCCCGCTTTTAAAGATGCAATAGTTGCAGGAAAATGAATTGTATTTGGAGCACAAATATCAATAATGTCAATCTCTTCAATTTTTAATAAGTCATCATAATTTTCAAATACATATTTTATACCAAATTCATTTTTAGCAATATTTCTGACTTCTTCTGAAGGGTCAGCAATCCCTATAACTTCAACATCCTGTAATTTCTTCCATCCAGTATAATGTGGACCCCTTGCAATACCTCCAAATCCAATAAAACCAACTAAATATTTGCCATCTTTCATTCTTCTCCTCCTTTTTTAAATCTCGCTTATACTTGTATCAGGACCATTTTTTACTTTAACAAATATTCTCAATCCTCTTGTAATTACTTCTATATTATCAATATCAAAATCATCCGGTAGAATTCTAATATGAGAAATGTTTTCTCTTGGGACAATAATAATTCTTTTTTCTCTATCTATCTCAACTGGTGATACCTGCCCTTTTATTACAATAATACCCTTACCCTCTAACATTATCCAGTTTTCAGTAAATTTTAAAACTTTTCCAATAAAAACCCATAGTTTCTGCTCTGAATAATACTTTTTAAACCTCACTTTTACAATTTTCCCTTCTATCATCTCTCCCCCTTTTTATTAAAATTCAAATCTTAACCTTACATCAACAGCAATACACCCCTTCTCTTTTACAATTAACGGATTTATGTCCATTTCTTCTATTTCTGGAAAATCTGAAACAAGTTGAGATATCCTTAATAATGTATCTTTAATTGAATTTATATCCATTTCTGGTATGTTTCTAAATCCTTTTAAAATCTTACTTGTTTTTATTTCATTTATCATATAATCTGCATCTATATCTGTAATTGGAATTATTCTGAAAGATACATCTTTTAATAATTCAACATATATTCCTCCAAGACCAAACATAATCAAATGCCCAAACTGAACATCTTTACTTACTCCTATAATAACCTCAATACCTTCTTTAATCATTGGTTGAATTTGAACTCCTATGATATTTGCATTTGGTTTATATTTTTTTGCCGAATCTATTATTTCAGTAAACGCTTTTTTACCTTCTTTTGGTTCTTTTATATTCAGTTTAATCCCACCTGCTTCTGTTTTATGTATTATGTCTGGTGAAACAAGTTTCATTACATAAACTCCTTGATTTTCTTTTAAGAATTCCTCACAATCTTGTTGACTTTTTGCTAAAAAGGAATTTATTACATTTATACCATAAAATGAAAGTATCTCTCTCCCTTCAATATCTCCAATTATATCAATTTTTTGTTGTCTAAAATACTCTATTTTTCTTCTAACTTTTTCAAATTCAACTTTAAATTTTATTATTTTACCCTTTGATTTTTCCTCTATGCTTTTTCTATAATCAAACATTGCTTTAAGTGAAAATATGCCTCTTTCTGGAGAAAAATAATTTGGAATTTTATTTTCTTTCAAAATTTTTATACCTTGTTCAACTCTTTTCCCTCCCATAAAACATGTGACCACTGGTTTATCATATTGTTTTGATTTCCTTACAATAGATTCTGCTGTTTCTTCTATTTGAGTTATTATCTGAGGAGTTAAAATAACCATAATTCCATCAACATTTTGATCAGAAATAACACATTCAATTGCTTTCTCATATCTATCTGCTTTTGCATCCCCAAGGACATCAACAGGATTGTATACATTTGAAGCAGATGGCAAAAAACTCTTTAATTTTTCAATAGTTTGAGGTGAAAATTTAGCGAGTTTAAGGCCTATTTCTTCTATCGTATCAACAGCCATTACAGATGGTCCACCTGCATTTGTAATTATACCAATATTTTTGCCTTTTAAAATTGGTTGATAAGAAAAAATTAAAGAATAATCAAAAAGTTCTTCAACTGTTTTTGCTCTTATAATTCCAGATTGTTTAATTGCTGAATCAAAAGCAATATCAGAACCAGATAATGAACCGGTGTGAGAAATTGCAGCTTTTATCCCTTTTTCTGTTTTACCTGCTTTTATAACTATTATTGGTTTTTTAAAACTTACTTTTTTTCCAATATCAATGAACTTTCTTCCATCACTAATACCCTCAAGATATAAAAGAATTACATTTGTATCAGGGTCATTTCCAAGTTCTTCAATTAAATCAATTTCATTAACATCTGCTTTATTACCAAAACTTATAAATTTAGAAAATCCAATATTTTCTTTAATTGCCCAATCTAAAATTGCTGTTCCAAGAGCACCTGACTGAGTAATAAATGAGATTTTTCCTTCTGGTGGCATGTCAGAAGCAAAAGAAGCATTTAATCTATTTTTTGTATCAATAATTCCAAGACAATTTGGACCAATAAGTCGCATATTATATTTTTTAATTATTTCTTTTAATTTTTCTTCTTTCTTTTGTCCTTCTTGTCCAGTTTCCTTAAATCCAGCAGAAATTACTATAAGACCTTTAACTCCTTTTTTCCCGCATTCTTCTGCAATATCACAAACGTAATCAGAAGGTATTACTATTAAAGCAAGGTCAACAAAATCAGGAATTTCTGAAACATTTTTATAACATTTTAAATTTAAAATTGTATCTGCATTGGGATTTACAGGAAAAATTCTGCCATTATATTTACCATCTATTATATTTTTTAAAATTTTAAATCCGAGTTTTTCTGGATTTGTTGAAGCCCCTACTAAACATATACTTTTGGGTTTAAAAAAAAATTCTAACATTATATTTCCCTTTTTAAAAAAAATATTATAAACCTTAAAAAATTTTTTTCAACTTTTTATTCGTATCTTAATGCTTGGATTGGATCAAGATATGCTGCTTTTCTTGCCGGATAAATCCCAAAACTTATTCCAACTCCAACAGATATTGTAAAAGAAAGTAAAATAGACCACCATGTTATAACTGTTGTCATACCTGCAAATTTAGTAACAAGTTTAGGAATTAAAATACCAAGCAATATTCCAATAAAACCACCAACTGAAGATAAAATTACTGTCTCAAGTAAAAATTGACTTATTATATCTTTTCTCTTTGCACCAACTGCTCTTCTTATACCTATTTCTCTTGTTCTTTCTGTAACTGTAGCAAGCATAATATTCATAATTCCAATCCCACCTACAATAAGAGAAATTGCAGCAATTGAACCTAAAACTATATTAAAAATCCTCTTTGTATGTTCTGCTTGGATTAATAATTGTAATGGAACTAAAATTTCATAATCATCTTTTTTATGATTTGTCTTAAGTATATTTTCAATTATTGCAGAAGTTGTTAAAATTTTATCTGTATCATTTACTTTAACTATAAATCTATGATATTTAACCCAATTTCTCTCCCATCTCATTATAGGACCTTGTTTTGAAGAAATTTCAAATTCACCAAAATATGCTCTTCCAGTTGTAAATGGTATATATACATCAAAATTGATATCTTCTGCTATAAAACCGGTTGTTCCTGAAACTATCCCTTTTTCTTTTGCCACACCAATTACTTTAAAATTATAACTTCTCACAGTAATTGTTTTTCCAATAGGGTCTTCTGTTGGAAACAAATTTTTTTTAATAGATGCTCCGATTACCGCATATGGTTTAAATAATTCAAAATCAATTTGTGAAAAAAATCTTCCACTTTCAGTTATAACATTCATCACATCTTTATATTCAGGATATGTGCAAACAATTCTACCTTGAATATTTTTCTCCATATATCTTATATCCTCTTTCATTTCCCATGTAGGAACTATAAAATCAACTGAAGGAATTGTTTTTATCATCTCATAGTCCTTTTCAATTAAACCATAAACACCCACAAAAGTTGTTGCTTCTTGAGTTATTCGTGTTTCTGGAATTTTTACACTTTTTATAATTATATTTTGACTACCGAGTTCTTTTATTTTTTCTCTTGCTTCATAACTTGCTCCTTCTCCAATAGCAAGCATAGCAATTACAGAAGCAACACCAAAAACAATACCAAGAATAGTCAAAAAAGACCTCAATTTATGAAGATATAAATTTTTTACTCCTATCTTAACAATCCTAAATAAATAATAAATTTTACCTTTCATCTATTATTTCTCCATCAAGTATTTTAACAATTCTCTCTCCATATTCAGCAACTTTTACGTCATGAGTTATTATGATTATTGTTCTTCCCATTTCATTCAATTTCTTAAAAATCTCCATTATTTCTTTTCCTGTCTTTGTATCAAGATTTCCTGTTGGTTCATCTCCAAGAATTATAACAGGTTCATTTACAAGAGCACGCGCTATTGCAACTCTCTGCTGTTGCCCTCCAGAAAGTTCAGTTGGTCTGTGATACATTCTATCTCCAAGTCCAACAAGATTAGCATAATATTTTGATTTTTCAATTATCTCTTTTTCATCAATGCCTCTATAAATTAAAGGAAGACCAATATTTTCAATCACATTTAATTGTGGAATTAAATTATAATTTTGAAAAACAAATCCAATTTTTTTATTTCTTATTCCTGAAAGATGGTCATCATCAAGTTTTTTAACGTCAACTCCGTCAAGATAATACTCTCCATCTGTTGGTTTATCAAGACATCCAATTATATTCAAAAGAGTTGTTTTCCCACTTCCAGATGGTCCCATAATTGAAATATGTTCTTTTTCTTTAACAAAAAGATTTACATTTTTTAATGCAACAACTTTAACTTCTCCAAGGTCATATATTTTTTTTACTCCTTTCATTTTTATTAAAAAATTATCATTCACCTTGCTCATTTTTTGATTTTGTTTCTTGTTTTTTTGGTTCTATTTTCCCTTTTTCAACCATCTCTTCTTTTTTAACTGCGCCTTTTGTGGGTCCTTTATAACTTAAAACAACAACATCTCCTTCTTTTAATCCCTCTTTAACTTCAACCATTGTTTCACTACTTTCTCCAAGTTTCACATATTTCCTTTCAATACTTTTACTCTTAAGAACTTCACAATATACCTGCCCTTTTTCAAAATTAATAGCAGTAATTGGAACTGCAATAACATTCTTTAATTCTTTGATAAGTATTTCAACATCTGCATTCATTCCAGGTCTCATTGTTTTATCTTTATCTATCAATTCTATTTTTACAATATAAACATTAATGTCTGGATTTAATATCTTTAATGACTGGTCTGGCATATTTGAAACCTGTATTACTTTACCTTTAAAAACTCTATTTGGAATTGAAGAAATTTTAACATTTGCCACCTGGCCAAGTGAAAGTTTTTGAATACTCGCTTCATGGACTTTAACTTCAACTCCCATAGAATTAAAATCAGGTAAGTGCAAAAGTTCCTGAAATTGATAGACACTTGCTCCTGGTTGAATTTGAGTCCCTGCTGCTATTGCTCTAAAACCTACTGTGGTTGTAGGATATGTAACAAATCCAGGAGAAGTTGCAATAATTGTACAATTTTTTATATTTTCTTCAAGTTCCAGAAGTTTTTTTTCATTTAATCTATAAGATGCCATTTTACTTCTTAAATCTGATTCTGCCTGAACTAATCTTGATTTACATTTTGACTTTGTTCTTTCAAGTTCAGCAACTGCTTCAAGATAATTTGATAATAATTGTTCAACATTTTTTGGAAATTCATAATTGACAAAAAGTTGAAAAGATAATTGTGCCTGTTCAAAACTTACTTCTTTTTGCTTTAAAGATAACCTATCTGCTTCAAGTTCATTTTTAGTAATATAACCTTTTTCAGCAAGTTTTTTACTCCAATCAAGTTGATTTTGTGCTCTAATAACCTCTTCCTTAGCAATATCTATATTGTTTTCAAGTTGCCTTTTCTTATTTAATGCTTCTCCACCAAGTTTCTCACTATTTATAAGTTCTTTATAATCAATATTTTCTCCTTTATTCCTTTTTTCAATCACTTGATTTGCAAGGGAACTCCCAAGATATTTCTCAAGGTCCATCTTTGCAAAATTAACTTTAAGTTCTGCATTTTTCATCATACTATCATTTTCTTTTTTAACTATTTCAAGATTTTCCTGGGCATTTAAATAACTTGCATAGCTATTCTCAACAGTAATCAACATCTGGTCTCTCTGGGTTTCAAGGTCATTAGAATCAAGTTTTAGCAATACCTTCCCTTTTTTAACATCTTCTTCGGTTATTTCGGTTCCTTCCTCTACAACTTCAAGAATTGACCTTCTTCCAGGAACCTGATTAATTATTTTTGTCGTCTTTAAAGCAACAAGATTCCCAGATTCGTGAATTGTTATAGGTAGGTCAATTTTTTTTACAATATAACTTACTATATTTTTTGCTTCTTTGTTTCTTGAGTTGAAAAAAGAAAAACTAAAAAATAAGATGAGAATTAAAATAAACCCTAAAAAAATTTTGTTCTTAAATATTTTTAAGTATTTCATTTATGTCTCCTTTCCATATTCCTCTTTCATCAAGTTCAAGTTTTTCCGTTATGTAAAGGAAATTCAAATATTCAAGAATAAAACTTGTAATTGAATTAATGACATTATTTTTTGCTGATAGATATGCTTCTTGGGCTTCAAGAAGGTCTCTTGTTGTTGCTCTTCCTGCTTGCAATAATAAATCAGTGCTTTCTACTCTCTTTTCAGCAAGTTTTAAACTTGTAAGTTGAATATTGTAACTTTGATATGCCTCTTGTAAATTCCTATAACTATCAATTATTTCTTTCTTAACTATGTCTATTTTCTTATCAAAATTTCTCTTTGTTCTTTCATATTGAATAAGTGCTCTTTTATATTCATTTCTTTGAGGAAGTTTACTAAATGGAATATCAAAATTTATTCCTACATTATATTCTGGTTTATTCAAATCTATATTGGGATTGTTTTTTTCTTCTCCTGTGATTTTTATAGTTGCAGTAAGGTCAATCTTTGATTTTATATTGTTCAATGCAATTTCAACTTTTCTTTGTGTATCTTCTACTTTTTCATACTCTGTTATTAAATCAAGTCGGTTTTGGAGAGCATAATCTATATATTCATTTATATTAAATTTAATTTCAGGTAATGGATTCTCAAAAAGTGCCTCAATCTCTTTATCCTCTAAAACAAGATTAATAGAAGGTGATAGACCGAGTTTAATTTTAAAAGAATCAAGAGAACTGAAATAAAGATTTTGTGCATCTACCCATCTCTGATAAGCATTATATTCATTCTGTCTTGCCTGGTCAACTTGAAATGCTGCTATTCTTCCTGCTTCAGAAAGCATTTCTATTCTTTCCCTTGTTGTTTTAAGATTAATGTAATTTGCATAGTAGTTTTCCATCCTCTTTTTAAAAAGAAGAAGATTTAAATAGTCCTTTGTGATATCAATTGAAAAACTCTTTTGATATCTTAAAAAATCTCTTATCTGATAAATAACATTTCTTTCACTTTGGATTAAATTTTCAAGAGCAATCTTTCTTCCTGCACCTTTAAAAAGCTCCTGAAATAGATTTATAGATAAAATTGATTGAAAGACCTCTTTTTTATCTCCTGTCAAATATTTTAAAATTGCTTCTCCTATATTTAATGATATTTCACCCGCAGTTGAAAGTGCTTGAATGAGGTTTAAATTTAAATTTGAACTTATTTTCTGAGCAGAATTTTTATACCAGTTTATATTACCTTTAAAAGTAGTTCTTGGTCTAAAAAGATATCTCTGATAAGTTAAATCTAAAACAGAAAGATAAACATTTTCTTTTGCAGTTTGATACTCCCTATTTTTATTTGCAGATAAAATTAAGGCATTTTTTAATGATAAAAAAATTGTTTCTTTTTCAGTGTCTTCATTCAAATTTACAGGCATTTTTTCTTTTTTTACTTTTTGTGTCTTTTCCTCAATTATTTGGAAAACTTCTTTATCAACTGACTTTTCATAATATTTAGGACTACACGAAATCAATAAAATTAAACCTAATAATAGAAAGTATTTTTTCATCTAAAAACCTTTTTATAAAAAATTAGACAAATTTTTTAGCAGTAAAGTTTAGTTTTTCAATCAATTTTAACTGGTTTGTTTTGCTCTGAAGATTTATATATAGAGTCAATTATTTTCATTAAAATTATCGCTTGTTCAGGTTTTGAAAATGGCTCTTCTTTTTTTCTAATTGTATTTACAAAATTTATCACTGCTCTTTCTCTTCCCATTTTTGGGTCTGGTTCAACTATTATTTTTCTATTAACTGGTTTCCCATTTTCTATAGTATAAAGTTCACAATCATCAATTGCTGTATCATCTATACCATCCCTTCCAAAAAGTCGTCTAATCATTCCTCCTGCTTTTGTCCCTTGAAATGTAACACTGACTTCCTCTCTTTTGTTCATCTCTGCCCAACTATTCCTTGCAAACAAAACCTGTCCTGTTTTAAATGTTATAAAAGCATGGGAACTTGTCTCAACATCCATTATTCCTCCCTCAACATCGGGAATTCCCCAAGGACCTTTAAAATCAGGATTTCCTGAAAAATCATAAAATGTCTTTGCTAAAACATATTCTGGTTCTGGAAATTCCATAAAGTATAAAGCAAGGTCAATCATATGAAGTAAATCAA
>JAMWCA010000111.1 GCA_023819545.1 Candidatus Omnitrophota bacterium | reverse complement strand
TTTTTCTTTTCCTTTTGCTTCTGGTTTAATAACTTTAAATATAATTAAATCCTCTCCACTTTTTTTATATAAAACTTTAACCTTATCTCCTTCATTTAATTCATTCATCATTCCCTGAGTTTTTTCAGTAGTTGCTTTTAAAGTTAATTCAGTCCCATCTTCTTGTTTAATTGTAATTGTATTTTTTTCTTTATCTATTGAAGTTACCACTCCTTTAGTGTTCATAATTTGTTGTTGGGCACGTTTTGCAGGTTGAGCTGGAGTTGCAGGTTGAGCTGGAGTTGCAGGTTGTGCAGGGGTTGTAGTTTGAGTAGTAGGTTTTTCTTTTTCAGTTTTTTGTGCATAAGTAAAAACACATGTGGAAATAATAAAGAGAAGAATTGTTAGAGTTACTATATTTTTTTTCATTTTTCTTCACCTCCTCTCTCTATTTTTTGATGCCATTCTGGTGCCAGTCCTTAATTATAAGACGAAAATTAAATAAAATGGTTTATTTTATCTCTTTTACAAACTTTACTATTAAATCTCCTACTTGACTTGTAGTCATTCCCATTTTTCCTGCTTCAAGTGATTTTATATAACCTTCAGATAATGATTTTATAATTGCTTTTTCTATAATTTGACTTGCTTTACTTTCACCAAGAACTTCAAGCATCATTCCACCAGCAGAAATCGTTGCAAGAGGACAGGCGATATTTTTACCAGCATATTTAGGAGCAGAACCATGTATCGGTTCAAACATGCTTACTCCATTTGGATTTATATTTCCGCCTGCTGCTATTCCAAGTCCACCTTGAGTTATTGCACCAAGGTCTGTTATTATATCTCCAAACATATTATTTGTAACTATTACATCAAACCATTCAGGATTTTTAACCATCCACATACAAGTAGCATCAACAAATGCAAAATCAAGTTTAATATCTGGATAATATTTTGAAACTTCTGTTGCCGTCCTTCTCCATAAGTCACCTTCATATGTTAAAACATTTGCTTTATCAACAACTGTCAATGATTTCTTTTTATTCCTCTTCTTTGCAAGTTCAAAAGCATATCTTATACATCTTTCCACACCTTTTCTTGTATTTACTGAAAGTTGTGTGGCTATCTCATCAGATGTTCCTTTTTTAAAATTTCCTCCAATTCCACAATATAATCCCTCAGTATTTTCTCTTACAACAACATAATCAATATCTTCTGGAGTTTTATTTTTTAAAGGGCATTCAACTCCAGGATAAAGTTTCACAGGTCTTAAATTTATATATTGGTCAAGTTCAAATCTTATTTTCAATAATATCCCTTTTTCAAGCACCCCTGGTGGAACATCAGGATGACCAACAGCACCAAGATATATTGCATCAAGTTTCTTAAATTCTTCAATTGCACTATCTGGTAATGTCTCTCCTGTTTTTAAATATCTTTCTCCTCCAAAATCATATTTAATAAATTCAAGTTTAAAATCACATACCTCACTTACACTTTTTAAAACTTTTACTCCTTCTCTTATTATTTCAGGACCGATTCCATCACCACCAATCACTCCTATTTTATATGTCTTTATCATTTTTACTCCTTTTTATATTCTGTTTTTCTTAAAAGATTTAGTAATCCACCACTTTCAACAATTTTCTGAAGAAAAGGAGGATATTTATTAAATTCATATCTTTTCCCAGTATTTAAATTTTCAATAACACCATGAGTAAAATCAACCTCAATTATATCTCCTTCTTTTATTTCATCCGCCTCTTTAAGTTCTATTAATGGCAAACCTATATTTATTGAATTTCTGAAAAATATTCTTGCAAAACTTTTTGCTATAACAACACTTACACCACAACCTTTAATTGCAACAGGAGCGTGTTCTCTACTGCTTCCACAACCAAAGTTTTCACCTGCAACTATAATATCTCCCTTTTTTATATTTTTAGAAAATTCTGGTCTTATTGATTCAAAACAATGAGAAGCAAGTTCTTTTTCATCTATTGTATTTAAATATCTTGCCGCAATTATATCATCAGTGTTTATGTGGTCTTTAAATTTCCAAACTTTTCCTTTTATTTTCATCTTTTTCTCCTGTTTAATACCACATTTTACAATATTTTTGCATTGATTTTATAACCTGACCTATATTTTCAACAGGAGTTCCTGGGTAGGCGCCATATATTAGTAAAAGACCTCCATTTTTTGAACCAAGTTTTTCAATTGATTTTTTTATATGTTGGTCAATTTCCTGGTTTTTACCAAAGACAGTTATTTTTTGTCTATCTATATCAAGGTCAATTGTAATTTTTTCTTTTGCTAATTTTTCAAGATTGTCTATTCCATTAACTAAATCCTGAGGATTTAAAATAGTAACACCAGTTTCAATAATGTCAGGAATGATATCAACAATATATCCATCTGTATGTAAATAAACTTCTATATTTTTTTTTCTACAAATTGAAAAGATTTCTTTATAAGATGGTTTTATTAAATTGCGCCATTTAATAGGATTTATTGGTAAAGAATTTTGATGTCCAAGGTCATCTCCAAAATAAATTATATCGAGTTCAAATTCAACATATTTTTTTATAATTATTTTCCAATATTCTGTTAAAACTTCTATAAGTTTTTTTAATTTTGGTTCCTCAGTTGCAACATCTATCATAAAATTTTCAAATCCCCGTAAGTATGTAAGTCGCAGGTAGAAAAAACCATGTTCAACTCCTAATCCAACAATTTTTCCTTCTTTTTTTGCTTTTTCTACATTATCTTTTATATCTTGCCAATTTTTATACTTTAATGGTTCAGGGACTTTATAAGAGTCAAATAAAGACCAATCAGAGAGAGGGTGTTCAATAACCTGTCCATCAAGATATTTCCCAGGATAGTGCCATAAGCAACCCCATTCATCTTTTTTAAAATTTTCTTTTTCTCTTTCAGGGTCTTTACTTACTCCTATGTAAACATCTGGACACTCTTTTCTTAAATTTTCAAAATATTCTTGATTTTGATCCCATATAAAACCATTTATACTTACTCTACATGGAACAAATCCATTTCCTGCTCTTTTGATTATTTTAAGGAAAATATCTTTTTTAAGCCAGTCCATCTATATCTCCTCTGGATGAACAATTTTCCCTTTAATAGCACTTGCTGCTGCTACTTCTGGATTGGAAAGATAAACATAACTTTCAGGATGACCCATTCTTCCTATAAAATTTCTATTTGTTGTTGCTATTGCAACTTCTCCCTTTGCAAGAACTCCCATATGACCTCCTAAACAGGGACCACAAGTAGGAGGACTTATAACGCAGCCAGAACAAAGAAAAATATCTATAAGACCTTCTTTTAGTGCTTGTATGTAAATTTTTTGAGTTGCTGGAATAATTATACATCTTACTTCTGAATGGACTTTTTTCCCTCTTAAAATATTTGCTGCTTTTCTTAAATCGCTTATTCTTCCATTTGTGCAAGAACCTATAACAACTTGGTCAATTTTTATATCGGTGTATTCTCTCACACTTTTTGAATTACTTGGTAAATGAGGTGCAGCAACCTGTGGTTCAATTTCACTTACATCTATCTCAACAATTTTTTCATAATCATTTTCGTTATCTGTGCTTAAATTTTTATCAATATTAAAATTTACTCCTACTTCGTTTAAAAATTCTTGTGTAATTTTATCTGGTTTTATTATTCCATTTTTTCCACCTGCTTCAATTGCCATATTACAAATTGTGAATCTATCATCAATTGGCAAATTTTCAATAATAGGACCTGTAAATTCCATACTTTTGTAGTTTGCTCCATCAACACCTATTTTTCCAATTGTATATAAAATTAAATCTTTTCCACCAACAAATTTATTAAGTTTACCATAATAGAAGAATTTTATCGTCTCTGGGACTTTAAACCATAATTTTCCAGTTATCATTGCATAGGCAACATCTGTACTACCTACTCCAGTTGAAAAGGCACCAACTGCTCCATAAGTACAGGTGTGGCTATCTGCTCCGATAATAAGTTGTCCAGGTAAAGTCAATCCTTGTTCTGGTAAAAGTGCATGTTCTATACCTACCTGTCCAATTTCATAAAACTTTACTTTATATTTTTTTGAAAATTCTCTTAGTTTTTTAACAAGTTCTGCACTTTTAATATCTTTACAAGGAGTAAAATGGTCTGGAACAAGAACTATTTTTTCTGGATTAAAAACTTTTTTCCCACCAACTTTTTCAAATTCTTCAATCGCAAGTGGTCCTGTTATATCATTAGCAAGAATAAGGTCAACATCACATTCAATAAATTCACCCTGAAAAACTTTTCTTTTATTACAATGGGAAGCAAGTATTTTTTGAGATATTGTCATTTCTTATGTCCCTTTTATAATTTTTTTGGTATACTTTTTCCTTGCAAGATAGAAATTTATTGCATTTATATATGC
>JAMWCA010000110.1 GCA_023819545.1 Candidatus Omnitrophota bacterium | reverse complement strand
AGAAAAACAAGGTGATTTCATAGTAAGAGGCGTTGATATTCCACCTCTTGATAGAAGTATTAAATGGGACTTTAAATCAATTGTTAAAAAAGGAGATATTGTAGAAAGTGGAGATATTATTGGAGAAGTAGAAGAGACGCCTTTGATTAAACACAAAATCATGGTTCCTTTTGGAGTAAATGGAGAAATTATAGAAATAAAAGAAGGTCTTTTTACTGTTGAAGAAGAAATAGGAAAGGTAAAAACAGATAAAGGTATAGTTCCTTTATACTTAATGCAAAAATGGCCAGTAAGAAATCCAAGGATATTTAAAAAAAGATTAAATCCAGATACTCCTCTTGTAACAGGACAGAGAGTTATTGATACTTTTTTTCCAATTTTAAAAGGAGGGACTGCTTGTATCCCTGGACCTTTTGGAAGTGGGAAAACTGTTGTTTTACATCAGATTGCTAAATGGGCAGATAGTGAAATAGTTATTTATATTGGTTGTGGTGAGAGAGGTAATGAAATGGCAGATGTTTTAATAGAATTCCCAAAGTTAAAAGACCCAAAATCAGGAAGGTCTCTAATGGAAAGAACATGTTTAATTGCAAATACCTCAAATATGCCAGTTGCTGCAAGAGAGGCAAGTATTTACACAGGAGTTACAATTGGAGAATATTTTAGAGATATGGGATATTCAGTTGCATTAATGGCTGATTCAACAAGTAGATGGGCTGAAGCATTAAGAGAAATATCCGGAAGAATGGAAGAAATGCCAGGAGAAGAAGGGTATCCTGCATATCTTGGGACAAGAATTGCTTCATTTTATGAAAGGGCTGGTAAAGTTATCTGTTTAGGTAAAGACAATAGAATTGGTTCTCTTTCACTTATGGGGGCTGTTAGTCCTCCTGGTGGCGATTTAACAGACCCTGTTGTTCAGATGACTTTAAGAGTTGTCAAAGTTTTTTGGGGACTTGATGACCGACTTGCTTATCAGAGACATTTTCCTGCTATAAATTGGCTTACAAGTTATTCTTTGTATGAAAGGAATATTGAAAAATTTGTTAAGGAAAATATTTCAGATGACTTTATTGATATAAGAAATCAAGCAATTTCTCTTCTTGAAAAGGAAGCAGAATTACTTGAAATTGTCCGTCTTGTTGGTATGGAAACATTATCAACAACAGATAGATTAATTCTTGAAATAGCCCGTTCTATAAGAGAAGATTTTCTTCATCAGAGTGCATTTGACGAAATGGATGCATATACTACATTAAAAAAACAATATTTAATGTTAAAGGCAATTATTTTATTTTATAACAAATCTTTGAGAGATTTAGAAAAAGGTAAATCACTTGAGGAAATATTGAAAAACCCTATAAAGGATGAAATTGCAAAAATAAGATATATACCAGAAAATAGAATAGATGAAATTTTAAAATTGCATGAAAAGATAATAAGTTCTATTTAAAAAATTTATTTTTTAAAAAGTTTAAAAATTTCATTTGCAATTAAAAAATGACCGGTTAAATTTGGATGAACTGGTTCTGGCGCAAAAACTTCTGGTTCAAAATATTCAAGATATTTCTGAAAAATTCTATGCATTTTTATATTGTATGTTTCATATTTTTTACTCATTTCTTCAACAATTTCAATATATTCTTCAATTTCTTTTAAAACTTTACCTCTAAAATTATCTGTCTCATCTTTTGATATATAAAAGGGTTCAACAAGGATTATTTTACAGTTAAGTTTTTCTGCTGTTCTTTTAAGAATATAATCATATCTTTTTCTATAATTTTCAGGAGTAAATTCCGGCCAGTTTTCTTCTTTTCTAATCACTCTATGTATATCATTTATTCCAATTAAAATAACCAAAAAATCAGATTTCTGATAAATAACATCATCTTCCCATCTATTAACAAGGTCAAGAATTGTATTTCCGCTTATGCCTTTATTAATTATTTCTATCTTTCTTTCAGGAAAATTGGCAATCAACATATCAGAAAAAATTTTCACATATCCATTTCCAATTGGTCTAAATTGGTCTCTTCTTCCACAATCTGTAATAATGTCTCCTATAAATAAAATTTTTTGCCCATCTTTTATTTCAATTTCCATTTTTTTCTCCTTTTTAAATTGTAAATTTAACATTGTGTTTTCAGATTTGTCAAGAAATTTCAATTTGTTTTAGTAAGATATGATTAGAAATCGGGAAAATCAGAGAAAAAAGGTTTAACTGCAATACCTTCTATTTCAACAAGCCATTTAGGTCTACATACAGAAGCAGTTGCAAATATTATAGGTGTATCTTTAAATCTTTCTCTCATCTTATTTTCAACAAAAAAGTAATCAATAGGGTCACGAACATAAACTATAAAAATCATCATATCATCTAATCCTGCGTCTTGATTTTTCAATAATGCTTCTATATTTAAGAGTGTTCTATCTGTTTGTAAATTTATATCTCTTTCATACATAATTTCTCCTTTATTGTTTATACTTGCTGTTCCTGAAATTATTATATGCTTTCTATCTGAATAAGTTATTGAGACACCTCTTTCAAAAGTAACACCATATATATATGTTGGACTTAAAAAATCAGGTGCTGATAAAAATCTTATTTGTTCTTCTTTTATATTTGAAATTGAATATGCATCTAAAACAACTTTTGCTCTTAAGTCATAATAAGAACCACCAACTCCGGTACTTGCAATATAATGTGTATCCTTTGTTAAACCATTTTTTTCATAAATTTCTCTTCTTGCAATCACAAAATCTTTATAATCTGCATCAATATTTTGTAGAAAAAACCATGTCCTTATAACATTTTCACTTAATTTCATATTGTTTTCATTTAAAAACTTTATGTAATTTTCAATAATAGATTTTGATTGTTCATAAATAGAATCTGATTCTGTAGTATAAATTCCAGTTGTCCAGTTATGAATAAGTTGATTTCTAACAATGCTTACATTGTTTTTTTTTATTTTTTTCTCTAATTTTTTATTAGGTTCAACTATATGATAAGCCCATAAACTGACTTTTGCATAAGGTCCAGGTGCTTGACAGATATATGAAATTGCAGTTGGATTTATCAAATTTTCTGAATTTGAAAATTCATTTTCTTTTAAATTTTCTATTTGATTATGTAAATCACTACAGAAAAACCTTCTAAAAACAGATGTATTTTCTTCTATTTTGAGTATCTCAAGTGTTTTCATATATGCCTCATAAATCCAACTCAATTGTGTTTTAAAATTTTCAATTTTGGTCGGTGTAAAACTAAAATGATATTCTGAAACTCCCTTTTCCCCTTTAAAAAAAGAAAAATTTACACAAACTGGAAGATTTTCAATTTCAATTCTATTTTTTTCCATTTTCTTTCCTTTCTTTTAAATTATCTCAAATGATATTGCCGGTAAAATCCCAATTGATGCTTTCTGTTTCTTCTTTCCAGAATCATCAATTGTTTCTTTAAAAACTTCAATTATAAGATTATCAATTGTTCCTTTTTTTAATTTCTTATCTGCTTTTATTATAATAGAGATTTCATCATTTTCTATTTTTACATCCTCTATTGAAATTCCATCAGGTGGATTTTTTAATTCTATTGTAATCTTTTCATTTGGAGAAAGGTTTGATATTTTCCCATCTATTTTTATCATTTCTCCTAATTGAATTTTTATATTTTTTTCATTTAAAGAAATCTGTTGAGTTGTTGAAAATCTACTTTGACGAGGAGTAAAGATAAGTAATTGAGAAGAAGGGACAAGATGAAAATAAGCAAAAGCTTGCATCCATTCATCAGCAGGTATTCCCTCTCTTTTTATTATTTTACCTCCTATATTTGAAACTCCTTCAATTTTGATTGGGACTGGTTTATTAAGATAAGTAAAATTTTGGTCAGCAGTAATTGTCATACAAATTTTATCTTTTCCTTTTGGAATTTTATTTCCACTTAAAATAAGTCCATTTGGTGCATCTTTTAATCTGATTTCAATTTCTTCGTCAAACCCATCTTTTTTTACAACATAAACATAAAAAGGAATTGTGCCTGAGTTTGGTATGTTTAAAGAAGATGGAACAACAAAAATTTTAAAATCAGGATTTGCTTTTTCTACTCTAATCCTATAAATATAATTCTCACCACCATTTGATTGAGTATCTAAAATTTTTAAATAATAAATATCATCATTAGGAACTTCAAAAAGAATATATGAATCAGCATGATGTGTAATCAAATCAAAACTTTTATCATAATAATCATCATTATTTGCCAATATTTTACCTGTTGAGTCAATAAGAAAAATTTTAGAATCAAGGGGATAATCAAGTTTTCTGCTAAAAACTTCAATTGCAATTTTATCGCCTTTTTTTGCTTTAAATTTATAAATATCAACATCCCCTTTTTTTGAAATTGTTCCATTTATCATTTGAGGAATTAAAACTG
>JAMWCA010000109.1 GCA_023819545.1 Candidatus Omnitrophota bacterium | reverse complement strand
CTTCTATCCATTTATATAAATCAGAATCAGTAGCAAGCCGTTCTGTCTTTTCTCCCTTTTTAATTTTTGCTTCTATTTCAAAATTTTCTATTGTTTTGTTTTTAACAAAAAGTTTATAAAGAAGAGGAATACTTACTTTTCTATTTCTTTCTAAAATTTTTCCCCAGAAACCATTTATTTTAACATCTTCTATATTTACTGGAATAACTTTAACATTTTCCTTTTTAGCAATCTCTACAATACTTTTTTCCATCGTATCTCCCTTTTTATTAAGGTTAAAAATTCTCCCAAATTAATAAATCACAAAATCTTTTAATCTCTTTCTAATTTTTACTTTTATCTTGTAGCAATAATTTCGCAAACCTTCATTAAACTACCTTTTAATCAAAAAGCCCTCTTATTAATTTCAAAATCAAAGTCCTTGTTTTTACATCTTTATCTGGCTTTACTTTTCTATAAATAATAATAGATGAAATCTGACAGATAAAATTGATCAAGAAAATTATACTGTAAATATCAAAATACTTACCTAAAAAATAAAAATCAAAATCTTTAAATCTCTCAAGAAGATAACCAGCAAATATAGGTGAAAGGCCTTGAAAAATACCAATCCAAGCATAAAAAATAGATGTATAATAGATAACATCAACATTCGGTAAGATAGCTGTATACAAGAAACGATAATCTCCAACTGTCCTACCTGGAAGAGTTGCTCCAGAAAGAAAATACAACAAAAAAGTAAAACCTAAAATTGAAGGCATATCCCTTCTTAAAGTCAGCCATAATAAAACAACAATTGAATAAAAAAATAAACTTAAAACAATAACAGGTCTTCCACCAAACTTATCTCCAAGTCCTCCCCATATAGAAACTATTAAGACACTTCCTAAGATTGTGGCATTATCAAGAAAAACTACAAATTTAGATGAAAAACCAAGTTTTTCTCTAACAAAGATTGGGACAAAACTCATTAATGAACATCCAAACAAAGAAATCCCTACAGCAAAAAGAAAACATAGAAAATTTTTATCCACCAATGGTTTTAATATCTTTTTGAAATTTAATGAAGGATTTTGCTTTTTGGGCTCTCCAAAAGGAACAAAACTCATAAAATAAACACTTAATATTCCAAAGATAAAAGCAACTCCTATCAAAAAGAGATATTTTTCTATTCCTTCCTTTTTTCCTATTACATAACTACCAAAAGAAACAGCAAAAATTCCAGCAATATTTGTAACTATGTTTTGAATTGCGACATATTTACCTCTAAGATTATCAGGAATAAACTCCTTTGCCCAAGCATAATATCCAGTTTCACCAAAAGCACGAAGAAATGCAAATAAAGAAATGTTTAATATAATGAAATTTATTCCTACTTTTCTCCCAAATCTATCTATTATCAATGGAAGTAAAACAAGAGAAAGAATAACAAATTTACGAATTCCAAAACAAATAAGAAAGGTTTTTTTACTCCCAAAATATTCAACATAACTACTTAAAAAGGGTGCGATAATACCGAAAAAGGGTAAAAAAGAGAGCAAAATACCAATTTTATATTTAGGAATACCAAGTTCTGTTAAGAAAAGGAGAAAGATTGAGCCAAAAACAGTTAAAACACAGAAAATAGAATTAAAACAACTTGCGATAATTGACCATTTTATGCCTTTCTTTATTTCTCTTTCCATTTTTTAAATTTTTCTAAAATCAACTTTTCACTTATTATGCCAATTTTTTTGGATAATGTAAATATATGAAAATAAATTTTCTTTAAAGTTTCTGAAAAAAGTTATAAAATATAAAATATGGAACCAGAAAAAAAGAAAAAGAGAATTATTGCTTCATTAATTGTAATAGGACTTTTTCTTATAACATCAATTTTAAACTATTTCACAGGAAACGAAAAAATCTTTAGAAAAAGCAAAAAATCAATATCTTCAATAATTTCACCTGAAGAGATAAAATTTAAACAAAAATTTATTACAGGTGATAAAGATGCTGAATATAAAATTGGACTGATTAAAATTGAGGGAGAAATTACATCTTATTATGAGGGATATAGGCAAAAAGGTTTATCTGAGATAGTTAAAAGTGCTCTTGAAAATTTAAAACAAGATGAGAAAGTTAAAGGGATAATATTAAAAATAAATACTCCTGGTGGTGATATATTTGAGGTTGAAAAAATATATGAAAAGATAAAAGAAGTGAAAAAATCAAAACCAGTTGTGGCATTGCTTGAAAATATAGCGACTTCCGGAGGTTATTATTGTGCAGTAGCAACAGATAAAATAATATCTCATCCTTTGACGATTACTGGAAATATTGGAGCAATAATAATACTTTATAATGTTAAGGAATTATTTGAAAAGAAGTTAGGGATAAATATGATTGTTATGAAAAGTGGAAAACATAAAGATATTGGTTCGCCTTTTAGAATTATGGATATTGAAGAAAAAAAGATTTTACAAAACCTTGTTGATCAAGCAGCAAAAAGATTTCTTGATGCAGTAATTGAAAATAGAAAAATATCAAATGAAAAAATTAAAATTATTTCTGATGGAAGAATTTTTACAGGAAGTCAAGCAAAAGAAATAGGACTAATAGATGAAATTGGTGGTTTACAGAAAGCAGTTGATATAATTAAAGAGATGACAAAAGAAAAAAAATTGAAAGTAGTTGAATATTATTATAAACCGAACATTTTTGAAATTCTTGGATTTTATAGGAGTGAAAAATTAATCTTTTCAAAAATTTCTAAAATAAACACACCAGTTTTGAAATATTTATGGATGCCAGAGATATAATTTATGGAAAATCAAGAAATAATTGGAAATAATCAAAATATAGTGAAAGAATTAAAATATGCAAATCTTTTTTTTAGGTTATTGGCATTGATAATTGATATATTTATCTTCTGGTGTATTTACTCAATTACTTTTAGAATCTTTTTCCCTTTTGCAAACCCTGATTACTTTGAGAATTTAATCAACAACTTCTACTCTGGCAAAATTGATTTTTCTGATGCTTTTGTCATTATTATTAAAACTTTTATATTTTTAGTAATCTTCTTTTTAATTTTCTCACTCTATAAGATTTTGGTTGTTGGGAAATTTGGTGCAAGTTTAGGGAAAATGATAGTTGGAATAAAAATTTTGGATGAAAATGGGAATAGAATATCTTTCAGAACAGCATTTATAAGAGAAGTTGTTGTAAAACAAATAATTTATCCTATCTTTTTTTTCATTTCTTTTCTTGGTTATCTTTGGGCTATATGGGACAAAAGAAAACAAACCTGGCATGATAAAATCGCCCGCACAATCGTAATAAAAGAATAGAAAAACTTTAGTTTTTTGGAAGAAATAAGAAATTAGTAAATAAGGATATATTTATATTTTAGCCAAATGTAACAAAAAACATAAAGTTGAAAAGTAGATTTATTAAACCAAGAAGAAAACCAATAAATAAGTCACAATCCCCTATTTAGCAGGTCTATCTTTCAGTTCACCTTTAAAAATTTTTTTAATAAATATTTCTTCAAGATAATTCTTCCCTTCTTGATAATTTTCAATAACTCTAACTCCTTTTCCTGCTGCAAGTCCATCAAATTTAATCACATAAGGCATTTTTTTTCAATAATCTTTACACTCTCTTCAAATGAATCTGTTATTTGAAAATCAGCAGTTGGAATATTATATTTTTTCATAAATTCTTTTGCAAAACACTTTGATGATTCAAATAAAGCAGCTTTTTTTGTTGGTCCAAAAATTTTATATCCCTTACTTTTAAAAAAATCAACAATTCCTCTCTTTCAGGGTAGGACATAGTATTTAGGTAGAAAATAAAATAGGCAAAATTCCTACTATAAAATTTTTCTTTTCAGGATAATACTATCTCCTATAACCGAAGACCAATTCTTTTTTCAGTTAAGATGCAATATTCAAATAAAATTCTTTATATTTTAGATGCAATTTTGGGTTTTATTTTTTGGCTGTATGTCTTTCCTTTTTGAAACCCAATTAACCAGAAAGAAGTAAAAAAAATCAGAAATATAATAATTTTCAAAAAAATAATTTTTAAAAAATAAGCGAAAATAACTCCTAGAATAAAACCTAAAAGTGGAAATCCATAAATAAAAACAGAAATTTTGAATAAATCATCTTCATTTATTTCAACCTCAACTATATCTCCCACATTTGCCTTTATAATATTTTCTGCCTCAATTTTTGGCTCTCTTGGGAGAATTTTTTTACATAAATTACAACCTTCACATTTTCCTCTATCTTCCATCAAAACAATTGCAATATCTCCATTAATTTCAATAACTTTACCAATTTCTTTCATTTTTAAATAGTTGATACCATTGCTTTTGTTGGACACCCTTTTATACACAATTCACATGCAATACATTTTTCTGGTTCAAACTTTACTTCATATGTTTCTCTATCAAGATATAAAGCACCTACTGGACA
>JAMWCA010000108.1 GCA_023819545.1 Candidatus Omnitrophota bacterium | reverse complement strand
ATAAGAGGTCATTTAAAGATATCAAGATTTATGTTTTCTCAACAGTTGGTGTAAAATCAAATGCATTAAGAATTGGAGCAGATGAAGGTAAAAATTATCAAACGAAAAATGGGAAATTTGTAAAATTAGGAACAATAAATATAATTGTCTTAACAAATATGAAGTTAACAGAAAGTAGTTTGGTTTCAAGTTTAATAAATATAACAGAGGCAAAGACACAGGTTTTTCAAGATTTTGATATCCGTTCAAGCTATACACCAATGATAAATCAAGCAACAGGAACAGGAACCGATAATATAATTTTTATTTCAGGAAATAATGGAAAGATAACATATACAGGAGGACATTCAAAATTTGGTGAAATTTTGGCAAAGTCAGTTTATGTTTCAATCAAAGACAATTTAGAAAAATCTGGTATCTTTCAATCACGCTCATTTTTAGAAAGATTAGAAGAAAGAGGAATTAAAAGAAAAGATATTATAGAAGCAGCAATGGAAGTTTATATAGAAGATGAAAAATTTGGTAATAAAGAAAGGGTTAGAAAAATCTTTGAAAAGGAACTTGAAATAATATCAAAAGATGTGAATATTTCATCACTTATAATATCTGGCTTAAAACTTGAAGAAGAGGCAGAAAAAGGAAATATCCCAAATTTAAATCATCAATCTTATAAAGAGGATGCTGTATTTATTGTTGCAGATGAAATTATTGGAAAAGAAATTGCCCAATATATTGGAGGAACACTTGCACTTTTTGAATATGCGAGAGTTGATAGAATAAAACCT
Source organism: Candidatus Omnitrophota bacterium (assembly GCA_023819545.1). GTDB lineage: Bacteria > Ratteibacteria > UBA8468 > B48-G9 > JAFGKM01 > JAMWDI01. Next base: position 3,720 of record JAMWCA010000108.1, on the reverse strand, counting down.
GGGATAATTAAAAAACTGCCACCATTTTTAGATGATATTATTTCAGGACTTATTTCTGGAATAATGGTAAGGATTTTTTCAAAATGAAGAAGATTTTTATTTTATTATTTTTGTTTATAACTTTTATTAAGGCAGAAAAAATTCCAGAAAGAATTGTTTCTCTTTCTCCAGCAATAACAGAGGATATATTTATTCTTGGTCAAGGTGATAAAATTGTGGGAAATACTATATACTGCACAAGACCTGAAAAAGCAAAATATATAGAAAAAGTTGGCAATGTTATTGATGTAAATGTTGAAAAGATTTATTCTTTAAAGCCAGATATTGTATTTGCAACAAATTTAACAAATCCGAAAGATGTTAAAAAATTAAAAGAACTTGGAATAAATGTTGTTGTCTTTAGTTATCCAGAAAATTTTAAAAAACTTTGTGATGATTTTATAGAAATTGGGAAATTGATTGGTAGAGAAAAAAAGGCAAGAGAGATAGTTGAAAAGGTTAAAAAAGAATTAGAAGAAATAAAAAAACAAGCACAAAAATCTGAAAAACAAAAGATTCTTGTTCAAGTTGGGACAAAACCTTTATGGGTTGCAGGAAAAGAATCTTTTATAAATGAGATCATTGAGTTTGCTGGCGGAATTAATGTAATTGAAAAAGGTGGAATATATAGTTATGAACAGATAATAAAATTAAATCCAGATCTAATAATAATAACTTTAATGGGAATAGATGGAGAAGAGGAAAAGAAAAACTGGAAAAAATATATTATAATAAATGCTGTTAAAAATGATAAAATTTTTTTAGTTGAAAGTGATAAGATATGTAGTCCAACACCAATTTCATTTGTTGAAGTAGTTAAAGAAATCCAAAATCTAATTAAGTAGAAAAAACCTGCTAAAAATGAGTAAAGATGGAATAGGTATAGAAGTGGAATGGGTCCTTTTAAAAATCCTCCTGTTTTCTTTCTATCTCCTAAATCAGCATTTTACTCTATTACATGGTGTGCCAGTATAATCGCTCATGATGCATACCATTCTAAACTATATCATGATTATAGGGAAAAATATGAGAGACCTATTCCATATAATATATATTCAGGTTTTGAAACTGAAAAAAAAGTGCATTGTATTTCTTTAGATGGAACTCATCCAGACGTTAATAAAGATGGAAAGATAGACATAAACGACTACAATTTAATGGATTGGTAAATACTTTTTATCGCTTGTTCCTATTAAGAGGTAAGAGGATATATTATTAAGTTCTTAAGAGAGAAAAATTTGGCAAAAGTAAAAATATGTGTAAAAATAAAATGGGAAATGGAATTGAAAGATAAATCTATCCTTAATAATCTTATAGAGAAGATTAAAAAGTTTGAAGATGTTTTGGCTATAATCCTTTTTGGTTCTTATGCTAAGGGAAACGCAAAAGAGATTTCTGATATTGCAGTAGTTTTAAAAGATGTTAATAAACAAATAGAAAGTGAAATTAAAAGTATCTATTCAAAAAAATTTGATGTTGTGCTTTTCCATCGTCTTGCTCTATATATAAAGTATGGAAAGGAAATTTTTTGTAGGGATGAAGAGATTTTTGTTGAGATAAAAGGAAAATTTTAAATGAGTATAGTTGAACTTATTGCAAGGTTTAAGAAATATTTAATAACACTTTGACAATGGAATGTTTTCAATGTGTGAATGTATTGATAGAAGTAGGAGAATGGTTAGTTACAAAAGAGAAACTTGGTTTTTCAGCAACCTATAGGGAGATTTTGAATTCTTCTATAATCATAGATGAAAAAATTTTTGAAATTATGAAAAGAATTATTTTCCTTAGCAATCTTATATCTTATGAGTATCATAAAATCACAAATGAGGAACTTGTTGAAAATGGTTGAATTGCTTAAAGATGTTAAAAAGATTGTTAGAAAGACAAAAAAGTTACAAACTTAAAGGATTAATAATGAAAAAAGGATTGATTGAGATTTATACAGGAGATGGAAAAGGGAAAACAACTGCAGCAATTGGTCTTGCTTTAAGAGCAAAAAGTCATAATTTAAATGTCTGTTTTATTTGTTTTCATAAAGATATTAAAAGATATAAAGAAGCAAAAATCTTAAAAAAAATTGGAATAGACCTATTTTCTTTTGCAAGAAGGCATCCTTTTTTTGAAAAAGTTGATAGAGAAAAATTGAGAAATGAATGTTTAGATGGTATTAATTTTATAAGAAAAATTTTTAAAGAAAAGAAGTATGATATTGTTATATGTGATGAAATTTTGATATCTTTAAGGGATGGATTTTTAAAGGAAAAAGAGATTATTGAAATTATGGAAGAAAAGCCAGAAAATATTGAACTTGTTTTAACAGGTAGATATGTAACTGAAAAAATTATAGAAAATGCAGATTTGGTAAGTGAAATAAAAAAAATAAAACATCCATTTGACAAAGGAATAAAGGCAAGAAAGGGGATTGAATATTGAAGAAATATATTTTCCTTTTTTTATTTTTTTTATTTTCAATTTATTTTGGAATATTGTTTGGTCCAAAAATTTATAGATTTAAAGAAATTTTTAATCTTTCAGAAACAGAAAAGACGATATTTTTAAAAATTAGAATTCCAAGAGTTATATGTGCTTTTGTAGTTGGAGCAGGTCTTTCAATATCAGGTTGTGTTTTGCAGAGTATACTAAAAAATCCTCTTGCTGAAAGTTATACACTTGGAATTTCAGGAGGTGCTTCTCTTGGAGTGACAATTGGAGTAATTATAGGGAAAGTTTATTCAATTCCACTCTTTTCATTTTTCGGTTCTATGTTTTCGCTTTTTATTATTCTTTCTCTCTCAATAATTAAAAAACTTTCTGTTACTTCAATCATTCTTGCAGGAATTTCTATAAACTTTATCTGCTCTTCGCTTGTTTTATTTTTAGTTTCAATTTCAAGTCATGAAAAAATCTATTCAACTTTATTTTTCCTTTTTGGAGATTTATCATCTTTTTCAGAAAAGATTTTATTTTACTCAGCAATTTTGATATTTATATGCTTTATATATTTAACTTTTTCAAGTAGAATTTATGATATTTTAAGTACTGACGAAGATAAGGCAAAAACTCTTGGAGTAAATATTAATTTTGAAAAAAATTTTGCTTATTTTTTAACTTGTTTAATTTCTTCTCTTTGCGTTTCTCTTTCAGGAATTATTGGTTTTGTTGGTTTAATTATCCCTCATATAATAAGAGGTCTTTTTAGTTCAATTCATAAAAAACTTATTCCAATTTCTTTTATATTTGGTGGGAGTTTTCTAATTATATGTGATACAATTTCAAGGATTATAATAAGACCAATTGAAATACCTGTTGGAGTTATAACTGGATTTTTTGGTGGAATTTTCTTTTTAATTCTAATATTGAAGAGTGAAAAAATATGGTAAAAATTTATCAAGTTAAAAATTTATATTTCAGTTATGGTAAAAATTTGGTTTTGAAAAATCTAAACACTGAAATTTTAAAAGGTGAATTTGTTGGAATAGTTGGTCCAAATGGAAGTGGGAAGACGACTTTTTTGAAAATTTTATCAAAAATTTTGTATCATCAAGAAGGTCTTATTCTATATAAAGGGAAAGATATCAAAAAAATTAAAAATATTGATTATGCAAAACAAGTTGGATATCTCCCATCAGAAATAAAGTTTACTTTTGAAATTAAAGTTATTGATTTTTTAAATTTTGG
>JAMWCA010000009.1 GCA_023819545.1 Candidatus Omnitrophota bacterium | reverse complement strand
TAAATATTCAATAAAAATTAGAAATTTATAGTTTTAAAGGTCTTTTTTCTATTGCTGATTGGTCTGCTTTAAAAATAATTCGGTGGGTTATTGCCGCATCTTCAATATCAGGAAAAGGTTTTTTATCATTTAAAATACAATCTACAAAGTGATTAACTTCTCCTTCAAATGGATGATGCCTAACATCTCCACTATCAGGTAAAATTGTTGGAATTGTTATATATCCAATTTGTCCTGGAAACTTTTCTGGAGCAAAAACATTATTATTTCTGATTGTTCCTTTTGAACCAAAAAGTTCAATATTAAAAATATAAGGTGTCTTACAATCAAGAGAAGAAGCAACTTTACCAATTGAATTATCCTCAAATCTTATTAAAGTTACACTTGTTGGGTCATATTCATATTCTTTAAAATCTTGATTTTTACTTCTTGTTGAAAAGGAAAATACTTCCACTGCCTTTTTATTCATAAACCATAATAAAGCATCTAAAGCATGGCATCCTGCAGAAAGTAAAGAACTACCTCCAATATCTTTTTTAATATTCCACCAATATTGTTTATACCAAGGGCCAATACCATGAAAATAATCAACCTCTCCATAGTAAATATCTCCAATTGCATTGTCTTTTAAAAGTTTGTCAATTGTCATTAAAAGAGGATTCCAGTGTAAAACAAAACTCACAAGTGTTTTAACCTTATTTTTTCTGACAGATTCAAGCATTCTATTTAAGTCATTTTCATTTAAAGCAATAGGTTTTTCAATTAAAATATGTTTTTTATATTCAGCAGCAATAATTGTTTGTTCAGGATGTAAATTGTTTGGGGTGCATATTGAAACAATATCTATCTCTTCTTTCTTTAGCATTTCTTGGTAATCTGTATAAATTTTTGCAGAAAAACCATATTCTCTTAATTTTCTTTCAGCAGATTCTCTTGTCCTTCCACAAACAGCAATAAGTTCACAATTTGGATTTTGGATAAAAGCAGCCATATGCTCACCAGAAACCCACCCAGTTCCAACTATTGCAACCTTTAATTTTTTCATTTTTCCCCCTTTTTTGATTTTAATTCTTTACGGCTTTATATTGCAAATTTTTGTTATAAGTTGAATAAATCTTGTAAACTTTCTGACCTTAACTAAATTTATTTTTACACATACTCTTTTTTTTGACAAGTTTTTCTTTGCATATAAAAATTTCTATAGAAGTAATACGCTTGATTAATTATTCCCAAACTATTAAATTTCTCAACGCAGAATTTTGACTTTTGAACATATTTATTAAATTTGACAAGAATGATTGAAAATTATAGATTAAATAAAAATATTTTTAAGGAGGTTTTTATGAAAAAAGTTTTAATTATTTATCATTCAAAAACTGGGAATACTGAAGAGATGGCAAAAAGTGTAGCAGAGGGCGTTAAAGAAGAGAATCTTGAAGTTATATTGAAATCTGTTGAAGATACAAAAGTTGAGGATATGCTTGATGCAGATGGAATAATAGTTGGTTCTCCTACATATTTTGGTTTACCTTCCTATGAAATAAAGAAATTATTTGATGAATCTGTTAAATATTATGGCTCTCTTGAAGGGAAAGTTGGAGGGGCTTTTACATCTTCCGCTCTTGTTGGGGGAGGAAATGAAACAACTATTATGGGTATTATTCAGATAATGTTAATTCATGGGATGATAATTCAAGGGACAACAAAATCAAACCATTATGGACCAGTTTCTATTGGAAAGCCAGATAATAAAGTAAAAAATGAATGTAAAGAACTTGGTAAAAGAGTGGCTAAACTTATAAAGAAAATAAAAGGGGAATGAAAAATGGATTATTCAAAGACAGTTTATTTACCAAAGACCGAATTTCCGATGAAAGCAAATTTAAGTCATAAGGAACCAGAAATATTGAAATTTTGGGAAAAAATTGAAATATATAAAAAGATAATTAAAAAAAATAAAGGAAAAAAGGAGTATATTCTTCACGATGGACCACCATATGCAAATGGACATATACATCTTGGAACTGCGTTAAATAAAATTCTGAAAGATATAGTTGTTAAATATAAATCTTTAAGTGGCTTTTATTCTCCATTTAAACCAGGATGGGATTGTCATGGTATGCCTATAGAACATCAGGTTTTTAAAGAAATAGGGAAAAACAAAAATGAAGTGGATATTCTTGAATTTAGAAAAAGAGCGTCTGAATTTGCTAAAAAATTTGTTGAAATTCAAAAAAATGAATTTAAACGACTTGGTATTTTTGGAGAATGGGAGAATCCTTATTTAACACTTTCTCCTGATTATGAAAGTGATATTATAAAGGCATTTGGAAAACTTTATCTATCAGGATATATATATCAAACTTATAAACCAATTTACTGGTGTATAATATGTGAAACAGCACTTGCTGAAGCAGAGATAGAATATTATGAAAAGAAATCACCATCAATATTTGTAAAATTTAAAATAATAGATGATAAAGAAAAAGGGATGGGTGAAAATTCATATTTTTTAATATGGACTACAACTCCTTGGACACTACCTGGAAATACAGGGATAATGGTTCATCCTGATTTTAAATATGTTTTGGTTGAATTTAACAATGAAAAAATTATTATTGCAGAAAAAAGGAAAGAAGAAATTGAAAAAATAATAGGAAAAAATTTAAATATTTTAAAAGAATTCAAAGGGAAAGAACTTGAAGGGATAATCTGTAAAAATCCTTTACTTGAAAGAAAGTCAAGAGTTGTTCTTTCTGAATTTGTTTCAGGTGAAGAAGGAACTGGTTGTGTCCATACTGCTCCTGGGCATGGAGAAGAGGATTATTATGTAGGAATAAAAAATGGCTTACCTATTTTGTCCCCTGTTAATGAGAAAGGTGAATTTACAGAAGAAATTGAAGAATTTAAAGGGATAAATGTTTTTAAAGCAGATCCAGTTATAATTGAAAAACTTAAAAATAACAATTTTTTACTTTCAAGTGGAGAAATAACTCATTCTTATCCTTTCTGTTGGAGATGTAAAAATCCAGTAATATATAGAAGCACAAAACAATGGTTTTTAAAGATTGATCATAACAATTTAAGACAAAGGATGCTTGAAGAAATAAAAAAGGTTAAATGGGTCCCACCTGAAGGAATTAATAGAATAAGTTCAATGGTTTCTTTAAGACCTGATTGGTGTTTGTCAAGACAAAGGTTATGGGGAGTTTTCATCCCTGTATTTTATTGTAAAAATTGTAATAATTCTGTAATAACAGAAGAAACAATTGAAAAAATTTACAATCTTGTTAAAGAATTTGGTTCTAATGTTTGGATAGAGAAAAAAGAAGAAGAAATTTTACCAGAAGGTTTTAAGTGTCCATTCTGCGGTAGTAAAAGTTTTAAAAAAGAATTGGATATCCTTGATGTATGGTTTGATTCTGGAGTTAGTCACCTTGCAGTTTTAAAAGAAGAAAATAATTTAAAATGGCCAAGTGATTTATATCTTGAAGGGTCTGACCAGCATAGGGGATGGTTTCAAACATCTCTTATAGTTTCATGTGGTATCTTCAATTCTGCACCATATAGAAATGTATTAACACATGGGTTTGTAGTTGATGGGGAGGGTCGGAAAATGTCAAAATCACTTGGAAATGTTATAACTCCTGAGCAAATTATAAAAAATTATGGTGCAGAAATTCTACGGTTATGGAGTGTTTATGAGAATTATCAAGAAGATATAAGAATTTCAGATGAAATAATTAAAAATATTGTTAAAAGCTATAGAGTAATAAGAAATACAATAAGATTTTTACTTGGAAATATTTATGATTATAAAAAAGAAGATGAAATCCCTTATGAAAAACTTTTTGAGGTAGATAAATTGGCTGTTGAGAAATTAAAAGTTCTTGTTAAAAAAGTAACAGAATATTATGAAAACTTTGCATTTAATAAGGCATTTGAAGAAATTTATAACTTTTGTAATATTTTCCTTTCTTCTTTCTATCTTGATTATCTTAAAGACCGACTTTATACCTATTCAAAAAATTCAATTGAGAGAAAAGCAGGTCAAACAGTTCTCAATAAGATATTAAATGTTCTCCTTATACTTATTTCTCCAATATTATCTTTTACAGCAGAAGAGGCATACCAATTCATTCCCTATGAGAAAAAAGAAAGTATTTTCCTTGAAGATTGGCCTAAAATAGAAAAGGAAGATGAAAATTTACTTAAAAGGTGGGATAAATTTTTTGAAATTAGAAAAATAGTCCTTAAAAAAATTGAGGAAAAAAGGGAACAGAAGATAATAGGTAGTTCACTTGAAAGTAAAATAATTATAAAGTGTGATAAAGAAACAACTGAATTTTTAAAATCATTCTATAAAATAAATACATTATTTATCGTTTCAGAAGTTGAAATTTTAGAATCAGAAAATTTTGAAGTTATAGTTGAAAAAACAAAAAACAAAAAGTGTCAGAGATGCTGGGTATATTTTCCTGAAGTTGGTAAAGACGAAAAATATCCAGAACTGTGTGACAAATGTATAAATGTTATTAAACAGGAATTCTCAATCAAATTATAATTTTCTATTTTACTATTAGCCAGTTCTGTATGTTTTCCAATAATTAGTAACATTGATAGAAATTAATTTTTTTTAATTTTTCATAAGGAGTTTTTCCGTATAACTAAGCATGTTGTCTATAATAGTTATAAAATTTCTCCCATTCTTTTAATTTCTCATTTAATATCTCCATATCATCTATTATAACACCTTTTAACATCCTATAAAATTCTTCATCAATCCTATAGGAGCGTTCTACTTTCCCATTAATTTTGGTCTTTTAGGTTTTATATATATGTCTTGGTCCTTTATCTACAAGGAGCCAGTGAAATTTTATCCCGAGCTCTGCTACATTATTTGTCTAAACTGTTTGTATCTTGAAAGATAATTTTGAAATAACATAATCAATAAAATCAATTGAGGTGGAAGAATGTAAAGTAAGTAAGGTATGTAGGTATTATGGGATAAAAAGATAACAAGTTGTAAGAAATATAAAGTGATAAGGAAATATGTTTTATATTATAGTCCAGTAAAGAATGAGAAATTAAGGAAGAAAAGGATAACTGAGTTAAAAAATAAACAGATAAATGGGTGATTTTTTCAGTTAGATACAAAAGTAATTTACTGTTATACAGATAGAAGAGATATATTTAGTGCTGTTGAGAAAAATACAAAGATAGGATATTCACACATGTATAAGAATAATTCATCAGCAAATGCAAGGGATTTTCTTTTAAAATTATATTATTTGGTTGGAAGAGATTTTAAGGTATTACAGAAAGATAATGGGAATAAGTTTAACAAATATTTTCAAATGCATACAAAGTCATTAATTTAAAATATTATTTTTCAAAAGTAAAAAGACCAAATGAGTTTGCAGAAATAGAGAGATATCATAGGACTTTAGAAGAGAAAACTTGGCAAAATAAAAATTAATGTGTAAAAATAAATTTGAAGAAAATGATAAAGTGTTACCAAAATACCCGATTCGTACACCAGTTTGGCTGAAATTATACAGGAGGGTATAATATATATAAGGAGTAATATATATGACAGAAATTTTTGAAGAAAAATTAAAGACGTACAACTATGAGTTATATTTGCTCCATAAGGTCTCAAAAGCGATAAAAAAAACTTTTAATGAAGAAAAAATTTTAAGCATTATTTTAACAGCTATTACTGCGGATTGTGCATTAGGATTAAGTAGAGCTGCAGTATTCTACTATGACAAAGAAAAAAATGTGATATATGGTAAAAAAGGGATAGGTCCTTTTAATGAACAAGAAGCAACACAAATATGGACAGAACTTAGTAAAAATAAAATGACCCTTGAAGAATACTTTCAAAGCAGTTTTGAACAATATCTTTCTGAACAAAAATTCCCTCAATTAATCAAGAATATTCTAATAAATATTGATATGTTATCAAACACTAATTATTTTAAAAGAGTGCTCCTTGAAGGAAACTTGTTTCATATAAAAAATAAAGACGATTTTACTAATCTTCCGAATGAAATAAAAGAACTTTTCGTATCCTCTGAAATAGTAATAAGCCCTCTTTTTTCATCGAAAGAAATATTTGGCATTATTATAGCAGACAATGCTTTTCATTATCGTCCTATTACCGATTCAACAAAAACACTCATTTCTTTATTAAGTATTCAGGCAGGTATAGCACTTGAAACTACTAAATATCACAACATTGTTAAACAACAATATGAAGAATTAAAAGAATTACATAATGCTGTGGAAATACTTCAGGACAAAATTGTAAAACAGGAACGTTTAACTGCTATAGGGAAACTTTCTTCTTATTTTATCCATGAAATTAAAAATCCTCTTGTTACCATAGGTGGTTTTGCCCAAAGAATATCAAAAACAAATAATCTTTCTGAAATACATAAAGATGCAAATATTATATTCAAGGAGATTATGAAGATAGAACAAATACTTAATAGATTTACAACACTTACTTTACTCTCTCCTTTGAAAATAGAAATGGTTAATTTAAAAGAATTAGTTGAAGAAGTTATTGATCTATTTCAGATTGAAATTACAAGGAAAAAGATAGTTGTTGACTTAAGCTCAGTTCAGAATATTTCTGTTAAAGCAGATAAAATTCAAATTTCAGAGATTTTTTTTAATCTTATTTCAAATTCCATTGAAAATACAATCAACGGAACTATAAAGATTTATGCTGAGATAAAAGATCCATTTATAGAAATCTCTGTGAAGGATACTGGTAAAGGTATACCAAAAGAGTTGCTTCCTTATATTACTGAACCATTTTATTCTACCAAACCAGGAGGACTTGGCTTGGGACTTTTTATAGTTTCAAATATAGTTGAAACCCTTAATGGAAAATTAGAAATATTATCTGAAGAAAAGAAAGGAACAACTGTAAACATCTATATCCCAATTAAATAGGAGGTGGATTTGGAGAGAAAAAAGATTCTTTTAGTTGAAGACGAAGAAAATGAAAGGATTCTTTATAAAGAGGAACTTGAAAGAGAAGGTTTTATAGTAATTTGTTGCGAAAATGGAAGTCATGCAATTAAACTCATTGAAAAAGATGATTTTGATTTATTAGTTCTTGACATAAAAATGCCACAAATGGATGGAATTGAAACACTTGGGAAAATACTGACAAAGAAAAGAAATATTCCAATTATCATATATACTGCATATCCTCAATATAAAGAACAGTTTTTAACATGGGCTGCTGATGAATATATTATTAAAAGCGCAGATCTTACTAATTTAAAAGAAAAGGTCAAGAGTGTCTTAAATAAAAAATGAATCTAAAAAATATAACAGTTTTCATACTTGCAGGCGGTAAAGGAGAAAGATTATATCCACTTACAAAAGACAGAACCAAACCTGCTGTACCTTTTGGGGGAATATATAGAATCATAGATTTTCCACTAAGTAATGCTATAAATTCAGGGTTACGGAAAATATATATTTTTACACAATATAAATCACTTTCTCTTCACAGACATATAAGAGAGGGATGGAATATATTCTCAAGAGAATTAGGAGAATTTATTGATCTTGTCCCTGCACAACAAAGAATTGGGGAAGAATGGTATTTAGGAACAGCAGATTCTGTTTTTCAAAATTTAAATATACTTGAAGTAGAAAAACCCGAGTTAATACTTATACTTTCTGGTGACCAGGTTTATAAAATGGATTATAAAAGATTAATAAATGCACATATTGATAAAAAAGCAGATCTTACAATAAGTGTATTTGAAGTCCCTATAAAAGAGGCACATAGATTTGGTATTCTTAAATTGGATAAAGATAATAGAGTTATTGATTTTAAAGAAAAACCAAAAGAACCTTTTCCTGATCCTAATAATCCAGATATTGCTCTTATTTCTATGGGAATATATGTTTTCAACTTGGAAGTTCTTATTAAAACTATCATTGAAGATGCTAAAAAAGTAGATAGTACTCATGATTTTGGAAAAGATATTATCCCTTCTATGATAGAGAAATATAAAGTTTTTGGATTTAGATTTATTGATGAGAATAAAAAAGAGACAAAATACTGGAGAGATATAGGAACAATTGATGCCTATTGGGAAGCAAATATGGATCTTGTAAACATTGATCCACTTTTAAATTTATATGATATGGACTGGCCTATAAGAACTTTTCAAGTACAATACCCACCTGCAAAAACTGTATTTTCCTTTGAAGACAGAAAAGCATCTGTAACTGATTCAATGATTTCAAGTGGATGTATTATAAGTGGAGGAAAGGTAATGCATAGTATTCTTTCACCAAATGTAAGAATAAATAGTTATTCAGAGGTAATAGATAGTATTCTATTTGAAAATGTTAACATAGGAAGATATTCAAAAATTAGGAGATGTATAATAGATAAAAATGTTGTTGTTCCTTCTAATACTGAAATTGGTTATAATCCAGAAGAAGATAGGAAAAGATTTTTTGTTTCTGAAGGAGGAATAGTTGTAATCCCCAAAAATTATAAATTTTAAGGAGGCAAGATATGTCAGAATTGAGAAAAGATCCAATCACAGGAAGATGGGTGGTAATATCTCCAGAAAGAAAATTAAGACCATCTGATCTCTTTAAAAAATTTGAAATGTCTGAAGAAACATTTTGTCCTTTTTGTCCAGGAAATGAAGATAAAACTCCTCCTGAAATTTTTGCTATAAGGCCCAACAACACTCCTCCTAATACTTCTGGGTGGGAAGTAAGAGTTGTTCCTAATAAATTTCCTGCTTTAAGAATAGAAGGTGATATTAACAGAAGAGGAGTTGGAATGTATGATATGATGGATGGGATAGGAGCTCACGAAGTAATAATTGAAACACCTCTTCATAGGAATTCCTCAAATGGACTTGTTGACATAAAGGATTTTTCTTTGAGTACAATGATTAATATTCTTGATACATACCAGATACGAACCGTGGATCTAAAAAAAGATATACGCTTCAGATATATATTATTATTTAAGAATTTTGGAAGAGATGCTGGAGCAACTCTCTCTCATACCCATTCACAACTTATAGCAACTCCTATTGTCCCAAAGAGAGTAAAAGAGGAACTTATAGGAGCGAAATGGTATTATGATTACAAAGAAAGGTGCATATGGTGCGACATAATAAATCAGGAGATTGATAGTGGTAAAAGAGTTATTGAACACAATTCATCATTTATAGTCATAGCACCTTTTGCTTCAAGATTCCCTTTTGAACTTTGTGTGCTTCCTTTAAAACATTCACCAGATTTTGACTATATAACTTCTAATGAGAAAGAACTACTTGCAGATCTATTTATTAAGGTCTTCCAAAAATTATCAAAAGGACTTAATAATCCTTCTTATAACTATGTAATACATACAGCACCTTGTAGATATCAAAGACCTGGTTACTGGCAGACAATAGATAAAGATTATCACTGGCATATAGAAATAATACCTCGTTTGATAAAACAAGGTGGATTTGAGTGGGGAACTGGTTTTTATATAAATCCTACACCTCCTGAAGAATCTGCAGAATTTTTAAAGTCAATAAAGTTATAAAAGGAGGGAAATTATGGGAAAGAAATATAATATATGTTTAGTTTCTGCAGAAGCAGTACCATTTGTAAAAGTTGGAGGAATGGCTGATGTCGTAGGTGCTTTATATAAATATCTTAAAAATAAAAATATACAAAATACATATCTCTTTCTTCCTTTATATAAGAAAATAAAAGAAAAACACAAAATAGAAAATATTCTCCCTTTTGAAGTAAAGTTTTTTGAAAACAGAGTAGAAAAAGGATTCATTGTAAAAAGTAAGGATTTCCCAAATGTTTATTTTATAAAAAATGATGATTACTTTAATAGAGATGAGATATATGGTGAAAGTGGAACTGATTATCCTGATAGTTTAGAAAGATTTTCTTTCTTTTCAAAGAGTGTACTTGAAGCATTAGTATCTCTAAGAATAAACATTGATATTTTTCATTGTCATGATTGGCATACATCTTTATTACCTTTATATCTCAAATTAATTTATAACAAATCTTTCCTTAAAGCCAAAACTATTTTTACAATCCACAATTTAGGATACCAAGGTATTTTTTCTGCTGATAAATTCCCACTGCTTGGTATTCCTTGGGAATATTTTAATATGGACGAACTTGAATTTTATGGCAAAATTAACTTTATGAAAGCTGGAATAATCCATTCTGATAAATTAACTACTGTAAGTCCAACATATGCGAAAGAAATTCTTACACCTGAATATGGACATAATCTTGATGGTCTTTTAAGGAAATATCAGAATAAACTTAAAGGCATACTTAATGGTATTGATTATCAAATATGGAATCCTGCTTTTGACCCATATATCCAGAAGAGATATAAAAAATACAAAGGTAAAATAGCAAACAAGATATCCTTGCAAAAAAAATTATCTTTAAATTTAGATGAAGAAATTCCTGTATTTGGGATGGTAACTCGTCTTACTGAACAGAAAGGCATTGATTATCTTACAGAAATAATGGAAACATTAATGTTGAAAGATTTACAAATAATTTTGCTTGGAGATGGAGAACAGAAATATATAAACGAATTATCACGCTGGCAGAAAAAATTCCCAGAAAAGTTATCATTTAATTTAGGATTCAATGAAGAACTTGCTCACCAAATATATGCTGGTAGCGACTTCTTTCTCATGCCTTCAAAATTTGAACCATGTGGCCTTGGACAAATGATAAGTTTCAAATATGGAACAATCCCAATAGCAAGAAAGGTTGGAGGACTTGTAGATACTATAGAGGAATACAATTTTGAAACAGAAGTTGGTAATGGTTTTTTATTTGAAGGTGAAAGTAGAGATTTTTTAGCAAAAATAGAACAGGCTTTGCAACTATTTAAAAATAAAGAGAAATTAGAGAGATTAGTAAACAAGGTAATGAATCTTGAGTTTTCATGGAGGGCATCTGTAAAAGAATATATTAAAACATATAACGAATTGATGGAGTAAAAATGTATCTTGCTTTACTATGGCATATGCATCAACCCTCTTATGTTATAAATGGTAGGATATATACACCTACTCTTTTTTTCCGAATTCTTTTTAATTATTATCCTATGGTGCTTCTTGTAGATAAATTTCCATCTATAAAAATTAATTTTAATATTACACCCATTTTAATTGAACAAATAATTGGAGTATCAAATGGAACAATTAAAGATCAATTTTCGTCGTTACTTATTGAAGATGATGATATTGATCCACAAAGTATAATATTGATGACAAGAGATTTGCCATCTTTTATATTGAAAAAAAATCCTGGGCTCAATGTTCTACTTGAAAAAATTAAAAGTGGATCATATGATAGAAAAGATTTGCTTGACATAAAAATGTTATTACATCTTGTTTGTTTTCATCCATTAATTAAAGATGATGAAATTGAAGAACTTTTTAGAAAAGGAAGAAATTTTAATAATAATGATAAAGAATTCTTGGCTAAAAAGGAAAAATATATACTTCATCATACAATTGAAAAATACAAACAACTTAATGAAAAAGGGAAGATAGAAGTGAGTACAAGCCCTATGACACATCCAATATTACCACTTTTATATAACACTGATATAGCACAACAGACAAAAACATCTTTTACTATTCCTAAGGGACTATTTTCATATCCTGAAGATGCAAAAAAGCAAATCTTAGAAGGTATAAAAGTTTATGAGAATATATTTAATAGAAAACCGTTGGGTATATGGCCATCAGAAGGTGGGTTAAGCAATGAAATATTAGATCTTTTTTCAGAGTATAATATTAAATGGACTGCTACCGATGAATATCTTCTTTTTGAGACATTATCAAAATCACCTATAGAAAAACAACATTATTATATATGGGAATATAAAAATGGCGTTTCTATATTTTTTAGAGATCACTATATATCTGACCTCATAGGTTTTACCTTTCAAAAGATGGAAGAAAAGAAAGCAGCAATTCATCTTTTTGAATATATACACCAATTATCTAAAAACAGAGAAAATCAAATTCTTACTATTATTCTTGATGGAGAAAATCCTTGGGACTTTTATCTTAACAATGGGACCTATTTTCTTACTACTCTTTACCAATTACTTGACAACTCTAAAACAATAAAAACAACTACATTTTCAGAAGCATTAAACGAAAACATCTCAAAATTTAAACTTGAAAAAATACTACCAGGTAGTTGGATAGGTTTAAATTTTGACAATTGGATAGGGAAACAATCAACAAATAAGGCGTGGGAAATACTAAAAAATGCCAGAAAAACTGCTGAAGAAAAGATTGGAACACTTTCTGAGGATAAGAAAAAAGAACTAATGAATTATATTATGCTGGCTGAATCAAGCGACTGGTTCTGGTGGTATAGTTTATCGGTAGAAAAAGATATAAAAGAGAAATTTGATATACTTTTTAGAAATAACATAAAGAAAATATATGAAATAGTCGACTTACAACCACCTGAATACCTTGCATTTCCAGTTGAACAATATATTCAAAAAGAAATAATTCCATATATAACCCCTATTATAGATGGTAAAATTACACATTTTTATGAATGGTATAATGCAATAGAGATAGATGTTTCCAGTTTATGGATAACTTTTAGTCCGGTTAATTTTCTTTTCAAAAAAATATTCTATGGTTATGATGAAGACAACTTTTACATAAGAATTGATGTACCCAAAAAAGATGAAATTGAGATAACTATATCTTTTATTAATTCACTCAAAAATTCATTTAATATAAAATATGGGATTAGTCTACCTAATGTATTTTTTCAATGGGATGAGATACTTGAAATAAGTATTCCGAGGAAGGAAATAATTACAGAAGGAGAAAAAATATTATCTTTTACTATAACTATTAAGAAGGGGATAGAGAAAATTCTAATTCCTGCGACTGACTATTTTAATATATTTTTTGGTAAAAAGGAGGAAAGTTGGATAATTTAGAAGAATATTATTTTAAAGAATCATTCTTTGGTCCTGTTGATTTATATCTTTTTAATGAAGGAACCCATCTTGAGATTTATAAAAAACTTGGTGCACACAAAAGAGTTATAAATGGAAAAGAAGGATATAATTTTGCTGTTTGGGCTCCAAATGCTGTTGAAGTAAGGTTAGTTGGAGATTTTAATCATTGGGATGGTACAAAACACAAAATGAAGTCACTTGGTAACTCTGGGATATGGGAAATTTTTATACCAGGTATTAATGAACTCAACTGTTATAAGTTTGAAATACATACAAAAAACAACGAAATATTTTTAAAGTCAGATCCATATGGTTCATTTTTTGAATTAAGACCTAAAAATGCATCCATAACATATGATTCTAAGTATGTATGGGAAACCGAAAGAATTGCTTCTCCTGATATATATAAACAGCCTGTTGCTATATATGAGATGCATTTAGGTTCTTGGAAAAGAAATAAAAATGGTTCTTTTTTAAATTATAGAGAAATAGCAGAAATTTTAATCCCTTATCTAAAAGAAATTGGATTTAACTGGGTAGAATTTTTACCTATAAGTGAACACCCTCTTGATTCATCTTGGGGATATCAAACAACAGGTTTTTTTGCACCAACAAGCAGATATGGAACACCAGATGATTTTAGATTTCTTATAGATTGCCTCCATAAAAATAACATAGGAGTTATAATTGACTGGACACCTGCACATTTTCCAAAAGATGACTTTGGTCTTTATTACTTTGATGGAACAAATCTTTATGAACACTGCTTCCCACAAAAAAGAGACCATCCTGACTGGAAAACTGCTATATTTAATTATGGAAGATATGAAGTAAGGAATTTTCTGATAAATAGTGCTTTAAACTGGATTGAAAATTTTCAAATAGATGGGATACGGGTTGATGCTGTAGCTTCTATGTTATATCTTGATTATTCACGGAAAGAAGGTGAGTGGATACCCAATATATATGGTGGCAAGGAGAATATTGAAGCGATTGAGTTTTTAAAAAAATTAAATACAACAATCTACAATAAATTCCCTAATTGCTTTACTATTGCTGAAGAATCTACTGCATGGCCTATGGTAAGTAAACCTGTATATTGTGGAGGTCTTGGATTTGGTTTTAAATGGAATATGGGATGGATGCATGATACACTATATTACTTTTCTCTTGATCCTATATATAGAAAATATCATCACAACTGTTTAACATTTAGCCTTTTATATGCATTTTCAGAAAATTTTATATTGCCTTTATCTCACGATGAAGTTGTTTATGGTAAAAAGTCACTTCTTTCAAAAATGCCAGGTGATAATTGGCAGAAATTTGCCAATTTACGTCTTCTGCTAACTTATATGTATTGCCACCCAGGGAAAAAACTTCTCTTTATGGGGGGTGAATTTGGTCAAATAAACGAATGGGACTACCAAAAAGAACTTGATTGGTATCTACTTGAAAGAGAAGAACATAAAAAAACAAAAAAATTTATTTCCGACCTTAATAGATTGTACAAAGAAGAAAAGGCTATCCATGAAATTGATTTTTCACCGGAGGGATTTGAATGGATTGATTTTTCTGACTATGAAAAAAGTATAATATCATTTTTAAGAAGAAGCATTGATAAAGATAACTTTATTATTGCTATTTTCAACTTTACACCAATACCAAGATTTAATTATAGAATCGGAGTGCCTTTAAAATCACATTATCAAGAAATTTTTAATAGTGATTCTAATTATTATGGAGGAAGTAATATAGGAAATTTTGGTATTGTAAAAGTAGAGGATATCCCATTTCACAACAGGCCATTTTCTATCAGTTTAAATCTTCCACCTTTAGGAGCAATAATTTTAAAACCAATATATAGCAAGGATTCTCTCTCCATTAATTCTTACATATGAAACGTTTCGTTCTCTAAGTAATTTTTCTATAAAAAACTTTTCTTCTCTCAATTTTTTCATAAAGATATTTCTCTCTCTATTTCAAATTATTTTTCTTATAATCTGATCTAATTCTAAATCTTTACTGAATTTAAACTTTTATAAACTCTTATTTCCCATTTTCAAATCTACTTCTAAAAAGTAGAAAAAGTTTTATATAGCAAAAAACAAATTTAGTTTAAAATATTTATTTCTTCTATCGCATATTCCTATATTCAAACGCCTTTCTTACAATTTTCCAGATTTTCTTCCTACATCACCACTATCATCTTGTTGCATCCTCTGGATTTGATAAATATAATATGTTAATTCCAATCTATAAATGGACAGGTATCTAAAATTTAAATTTATAACTCAATTTTTTACAAATACATCTAAAATTACATTTCTTCTCTTTCTTTAATTACTAACAGGAGAAAAAAGAAATATTGACGATTAAAGAATAATATATTAAATTTAAAAAGATGGAATATTTAATAGATGGGCTTAATGTAATAAAATCAAGTTTTATAAAGAAATATGGGAAAAAAACTATTGAATTTAACAAAGAATTTCTTATTGATATCCTTGAAAAATATAAAAGAAAACATCCTTCTATTGAAATAACAGTTGTATTTGATGGGGGCCCTTCTTCTTTTGATATATATAGAGAAAAAAGAATAAAGATTGTTTTTTCTCAAGATATAACAGCAGATGAAAAAATAAGAGAGATACTTGAAAAGAAAAAAAGTAGGTCTTCTATTTCAGTTGTTTCAGATGATAGAGAAGTCCAAGAATTTACAAAAATACTTGGGAGTAAATCATTAAAAGTAAGTGAATTCCTTGATATTGTTTATCCATTGGATAAAAAACAACCTATTAATTTAACTAAGGATTTAGAATACAAATCTAAATTAAAGATAGAAAAGGAACTTAAAAATTTTTATGAAAAAAAAATTAAAAAAATTAAAAAGTAAAATATTAAAATTTCTTGAAGATGAAGATAAAGTTAGAGAAGAATCCTTGAAAGTTTTAAGAGAAATTACAAGAACTGCAGTAAATTCAATAAAAAAAATCCATCAAGGGAATCTTAAAAACTCAAAAATTGAGATTGACAACTCTATAAAAAAATTAAAAGAAATAAAAAATAAATTAAAAAAATATCCTGAAATATATTATCAAGGTTTTTTACATCAATCAGAAAAAGAAGTAATTGAAGCAAAAGCATTATATGAGATTATTGTTAATAAAGAAATACCTGAAATAAATGATTTTGACCCTGTAAGTTATCTACACGGAATAGCAGAATCTCTTGGTGAAATAAGAAGGTTTATTCTTGACAAAATGAGAAAAGGAGAAAAGGAAAATATTGAAAAATATCTTGAAATCATGGATGAGATTTATTTTTTTATTTTGAATTTCCAGTATCCAGATGCAATTACAAGGTCATTTAGAAGACAAATTGATTATGCAAGAGGAGTAATTGAAAAGACAAGAGGGGAAATTACAACATATTATTTATTCAGAAAAAAAGAAATATAAGAAAAAAATGCTGCACCAAAACCATTATTTATATTTACAACAACAACATTTGGGGAACAACTATTTAGCATAGTTAACAAAGGAGCAATTCCATTAAGATTTATACCATAACCTATAGAAGTTGGGACTGCAATAACTGGTTTCCCAACCAATCCTCCAACTACACTTGGAAGTGCGCCTTCCATTCCTGCAACAACTATCAAACATTTTGCTTTATTAATAATCTCAATTTTATCAATTAATCTATGCAACCCTGCAACTCCAGCATCATATATTCTTTCAACTTTAACTCCAAGGATTTCAAGAGTAATTGATGCCTCTTCTGCAATTGGGATATCTGCTGTCCCTCCTGTTATTACACATACATAATCATTACTTTTTACCTTCTCTTTTTTAAATGCTAAAATTTTTGCATCTTTAAAATAGACAATTTCTGGAAAGTCCTTTTTTATTCTTTTTGCAATCTTTTCATCAACTTTTGTAACAATAAGGTTTGAATAAACTTTTTTTAATTCTGAAATGATCCTTTTAATTTGCTTGTAAGTTTTATTCTGTCCAAAGACAACTTCAGGAAAATCAAATTTTAATGACCTATGAGTGTCAATTTTCGCTAAATTTATATCTATATATGGTAAGTATTTTAATTTTTCTAAAAAATCTTCTTCTGTTATTTTCCCTTCCTTAAAATTTTTTAGCAATTCCTTTATATTCTCTTTATACATACATCCTTTCAAGTCGTTTTATTCTTTCTTCAATAGGAGGGTGTGTTGAAAAAAGGTTTAAAATTGACTTTCCTGAAAAAGGATTAACAATAAATAAAGAAGAAGTTGAAGGATTCGCATTTCTCATTGGATATCTATTAACTCCATAAGCAAGTTTTCTTAAAGCATTTGAAAGATATAAAGGATTACCTGAAATCCTTGCTCCACCTTCATCGGCAAGATATTCTCTTGAACGAGAGATAGCAAGTTGAATAATTAAGGCAGCAATCGGTGCTAAAATTGCAAATAATAAAATTGCAGCAAGAGCAAAAAGATTTCCCCCTTTTCTATCATCTCTATTCATTGAACCAAACATCGCTATATATTGTAACATCCTTGCTAAAAATGTTATTGCTCCTGCAATTGTCGCTGCAATTGTCGCCACAAGTATATCTCTATTTTTTATATGTGTTAATTCATGAGCAATAACTCCTTTTAATTCATTTTCATCAAGAAGTTGTAATATCCCTGTTGTTAAAGCAACAACTGCATTATTTGGATTCCTTCCAGTTGCAAAGGCATTTGGAGTTGCTGAATTGATTATATAAATTTTTGGTTTTGGAATTCCAGCAGATTGAGCGAGTTTAGCAACAACTGAATGTAAATATGGCTCTTCATTTTCTTTTACTTCCCTTGCTCTATACATAGCAAGAATAATCTTATCGCTGAAAAAGTAAGAAATCCAGTTCATCAAAAATGCTAAAATTAAAGCAGTTATAAGTCCTTCCCTTCCAAAAAATCCACCTATCCATATAAGAATTAGAGTTAAAATGCCAAGTAAAAAATATGTTTTAATTCTATTAACCATTTTTTACCTCCCTTTAATTACTTATTATTATACTCATTTCTTACTATTATGTAAACCTAAAATTTAATTTACAAAAATTTGAAAATTTCAAAACAACTATTAAAAAAAGGCATTTATAAATACCAAAGAGAGGGATCAAAAGGATAGGCAAAAACAAAGAAGAAAGTAAAGCACCAATAAGGTCAATTGAATAAAGTTTTCCGGTTGTCTCTATTATATTTTCTTTTTTAAGCAAATATGAAATTATTCCAAATTCCCAGCCAGTAAAAAATCCAGAAAAAAATATCAAAGATAAATAAGGTTTACCTTTAAAAAGCAAAAAAGAAGCAAAAAGATAGAACAAAAAATGGATTATCTCTGAATTGTAAACTGTTTTTTTATTATGCTCTTTTAAAACAGAAATTAAACTCCCAATAGAAAGGCCTGTCATAAAAATTCCGATTATTCCACTTATAAATCCATAAACAAAACCATAATAAATTTGGAAAATGAAAATGAAAATTGTTTCAAATGTTAAAGAAGAAAAACCATTTGTAAAGATAATATTTAAATATGGACAGCGCAAGGAGAAAAAAGAAATAAAAAATATAATGATAAAGAAAACAGGTAAAATTTTTTTCATCTTATTTAAAAGAGAAAAAAAGTTATTTAAAAATTTCTCCAATTTTAATGAAAAGTGGGAAATATAATACAAGATTGATTTATATAAACAGGACTGGTTTGAAATTGTATTTAAGTCGTCCGAGATATTAATTAATTTTTCAATATATTGTTGTTCCTTAATTTGGTCTGTAACAAAATTTAAATAATTATTGTTAAAAAAATCACTATCTGCAAAAGGTAATCTCTTTAATTCTAAATCAGTGTTAGAAAAGATAATCATCATTGGATAAGTAAATATTATTTTTTGATTTTTGAAAAATTTTTTCCCTGTCTTATAAATTGAAGAATGGAAATTTAAAAGTGTTTGACTAAGATAATCATATGTTCCAGGCAAAACAATTAAAAGATTTTCAGTATTCTCTCTGATCTTTTCAAAAAATTCATAAGTAAAAAAATAATTTTCTCTCATTGTCATAGGTAAAGGACTATTTATAATAAAACAGTCAAATTTAATCTCATTTTGATTTAAAAATCTATTTATATCATTGAAAAAGTGAACTTTAATATTGTCTGATTTTAAGAGATATTTTTTGATAAACTTGAATTTTTCTTTATCTATGTCAAAAAAATATATATCTTTAACTCTGTATTTTTTAATTTCTTCAATTATTTCAGGGGTTCCATATATTCCAACTTTTTGATTTTTTTTACAGTAAGAAAGAGAGAAAAATGCAATATTTTTAACTGAAAAATAATCCATTTGATTAGTCCATTCTTGAAAACCATTTGAGAGTAATATGTATTGTTTTTCTTTGTTTAAAATTGTAATTTTATTGAAAAATGACTCTTCATTTTCAATAATGTTAAATCCTTTGTATTTCCCTTTCAATGTAACTAATTCAATTTTCCCTGAAATTGACATAAGATAAATGATTAAAACAAAAATTAAGATTAAATATAAACTTTTTTTAAAATAGAAGATTGTCAGAAAATTGAAAAGAAAAGAAAGAAATATTAAGAAAAAAATGTCTTTTTTCAAAAATAAAAGAAAATAAAAAAGAAAGCCACCTATTAAAAAACCAATTCCTTCAATCCCATAAACTTTCCCTGAATTTTTTTCCTGTTTATAAAGAAAAGAAAGAAGTATAAATCTTCCTCCTTCAAAAAAACCACAAGAAAAGGAAAGCAGAAAAGAGAAAAGAAAAAATCTTAAGTGAGAAAGTAATTGAGTTATATTTGAACAAAGTCTTAAAAATGGAATGAGAAAAATAAGCATTGTGATTTCAAAGGTTGTAATTAAAATATAAAATTTTATATAATTATTAATTTTCCTTAAAATATAACTACCTAAAGCCCCTCCAAAAAGATAATAGGAAATGACTATACTAAAAAGCAGTTCATTGCCAAAGAAACTTGAAAAAATCTCTCTTAAAATTATTGATTGGAGAAAAATTCCAGAAATACCTTTTAAAATTATTGGGAAAAAAGCCATATAAATATTTTAAACCAAAAGAAGAAAGATGATAAAATATAAAGAAAATGGGAGAAAAAACTTCTATTTTAAATCCAAGAAGTAAAAAGGGAATTATTTTTTTTATTGCATTTTTTGTATATTTTAATACTATATTGAATCCTTTTATTTTTGATGACATTATGCTTATCGTTCAGAACCCATTCATTAAAAGTTTTAAATTTATAAAATCTTATTTTACAAAAAACCTTCTTGAAGGGATTGGAGAAAAGACAACATTTTATAGACCAATACAAACTCTTTCTTATTCTTTAATCTACAAATTATTCCGACTGAATCCAATTGGTTATCATCTACTTAATATTTTTCTTCATTCTGGTTGTGCTATTTTAATCTATTTATTACTTAAAAAGATTTATCAGGAAAAGATATCATTTTTAGTTTCATTACTCTGGGCAATAC
>JAMWCA010000107.1 GCA_023819545.1 Candidatus Omnitrophota bacterium | reverse complement strand
CTGATATTGAAAAACTTATTCAATATGCAGAAATTTTAAAAGAAAGGATAAAAAGAATAAAAGGAGCAATCAATATAAAGACCTCATATAAAGGAGAACGCCTTGAATTTCATATAGAAATTGATAAAGAAAAAGCAAAAACACTTGGTATTTCAACTTATCAGATTTCTCAAACAATAAGAGGATACATTTATGGTTTTACTCCGACAAAATATAGGGAAAGTGGAGAGGACTTTGATGTTTATATGCAACTTGAAGAAAGCCAGAGATATAACATTGAAAATATTGAAAATTTGCCTATTTTTACACAATTTGGAAAAATTATTAAATTGAAAGACATTGCAAAAATTGAACTTGCGACAGGTCCAATAGAGATAAATAGAAAAAATAGAGAGAGGATTATTAAAGTTGTATGTGATACATATCAAAGAGCAATGAATGAAGTTTTTAAGGATATAGAAAAAGAAATCAAAAATTTAAATTTACCATCTGATATAAGGATAAAATTTGGTGGGATGCTGAAAGAACAGAGAGAAAGTTTTGCTGACTTAAGAATTCTTTTAATTTTAGGGATTATTCTTGTTTATTTAGTTATGGTTGGACTTTTTGAATCATTTAAAACACCATTTATAATATTTTTTTCTATCCCTTTTACATTTATTGGAGTTATTTGGTTTACATTTTTAACGGGGGTTAATTTATCTATTGTTTCATTTATGGGAATGATAATGCTTATGGGAGTTGTTGTTAACAACGCTATTGTTCTTGTTGATTATATAAATACTTTGAGAAAGAGAGGATTAGGTTTAGTTGATGCAATAATTGAAGGCGGAAGAACAAGATTAAGACCAATTATGATGACTTCTCTTACAACTGTTCTTGGATTATTGCCTCTTGCTCTTGGCAGAGGGACAGGTGGAGAAATGTGGCGTGGCTTTGGTATAACTGCAATTGGTGGATTTTTGGTCTCATGGATTATTACTTTGCTTTTGGTTCCTGTTATTTATCTAATTATGAATAGAAAATCTACTTCTTAAAAAGATGAAAAAGAAGAAATCATTTTTAATGATTTCTTCCTTTTTTATTTTTTTTGTTTATAGTTGTAGAGGAGAAGAGTTGAAAAAGGATTTTTTTGCTGGATATGGATTTGCTAAAACAGAAAGTTATAAAAGTTATAGATTTCAAACAATTTTGATTGATTTCACAAGACCAGTAGAAGGTATTAAAAATCTTTTCTTTCAAATAGAACCAGGTATTTCTTATGTATCAAGTCCTTCTGATAATTTTGAAATTAATCTATCTTTTTTTGCTTTTTATAGATTTTTTCAAGGTAATTTTCACCCATATATAAAAATAGGAACTGGAATAATTTATCTTTCAACAGATTTTATAGAACAATCAACTCATTTTAATTTTGCTACTTCACTTGGTCTTGGTTTTAAATTTAATTTTGAAAAATTTTCAATTTATACAGAAGGAAGATTTAGACATATTTCAAATGCTGGAATGAAACTACCAAATCAAGGTATTAATTCAAGGATTTTACTTATTGGCTTAGGGTATAATTTTTAATATGGGGAAAATTTTTATTGAGAAAAATGCTATTAAACTTTTAAATCTTTAAAAAGGGGATGAAAATGGAGATAAAAAAATTTCAAATCAGTAATTTTATTATAGGAATACCAGAAGATATAGGTCCGAGAATTATTCATTTTTCATTAAAGAATTATCCTGATAAGAATGTTTTTGAAATTCTTCCAGATTTAACAGTTGAAACAGAAGAAGGGAAATGGCATATATATGGTGGACATAGATTATGGACATCCCCTGAAGATAAACCACGCTCTTATTCTCTTGATGATAAACCTGTTAAAATTGAAAAGTTTAATGAATTTATAAAGATTTATGTTAATCCAGAAATACAGAATTCTGTTGAAAAACAAATAGAGATTAAAAAAATAGAAAAAGGGATTGAAGTCAATCACATAATAAAAAATATAGGAAGATGGCCAATAAAATTTGCTGCATGGTGTTTATCTGTTATGAAAAAAGGTGGTTTTGCAATTATACCAATAATTCCTAAAAAAGTTGATAAACATGGTTTATTACCTGATAGACATATTTCTCTATGGCAATATACTGACATTTCTGATAAGAGGTTAATCTTGAATAAAAATTTTATTTTTGTTAAGCAGGATGTTGAAATTGAAGAGCCATTTAAAATAGGGATAAATGTAAATGAAAATTGGGTTGCTTATTATATTGACCGTTTTTTATTCATTAAAAAATTTGAAATTGAAAAAAAAGAATATCCTGATTTTGGCTGTAATGTTGAAGTATATACAAATTCACAATTTTTAGAACTTGAAACATTAAGTCCACTTGAAATTGTTGAACCGCAAAATGCAATTGAATATAAAGAAATATGGAATCTTATTGAAGTTGGAGAAATTAAACCTAAAGAGGAAGAGATAAAAAAAGTTTTAAGGGATTATTTGCCTCTCGGATGAAATTTTTCATATAAATGTTTTAATTTTTCTACTGTTAGATGTGTATAAATTTGTGTTGTTGTTATCCTTTCATGTCCAAGTAATTCCTGAACAGTTCTTAAATCTGCTCCTCTATCAAGAAGATGTGTTGCAAATGTATGTCTAAATGTATGAGGAGTAACATTTTTATTGATTTTTGAAATTAATATATATTTTTTAACAATCCTTTCAACACTTCTTTCAGTAATCTTTTTTCCATACTTATTTAGGAAAAGAAACTTTTCTTTTTTATTCGGTCTTTTTTCAATATATTCAATTAAACAATTAATTGCAGGTTTTCCAATGGGAACAATCCTTTCTTTTTTCCCTTTACCTGTTACTTTTATAACTTCATCCACAAGATTAATATCATCTATTTTTAAATTTACAAGTTCTCCTACCCTTATCCCTGTTGAATATAAAATCTCAAGTATTGCTCTATCTCTTAAAGATTGCCAATTTTTTTTATTGAAAGGAATTTCAAGAAGGTTTATAACTTCATTATAGGTTAAAAAATTTGGCAATTTTTCTGGAATTTTTGGAGATTGAATTAAAAGTGTTGGATTTTTCTTGATAAATTTTTTACTAACAAGAAATTTATAAAATGATTTTAAAGAAGCAATTTTTCTTCCTATCGTTTTTTCTTTCATATTAGAACTTTTCAATTTACTCATAAAACCAATAAGGTCCTCATATTCAACTTTTTCAAAATCAGAAATTTTCTTTTGCTTTAAAAATTCAATAAACTGACTTATATCTTTCTTATATCCTTTCAATGTATGTTTTGAATAATTTTTCTGGTTTTCAAGATAATCAATAAATTTTTTAAGTTTGTCTTTCATACTCATCTATTATTTTTTTTGCTTTATTATATGCATCTGAAATACTGTAAATTCCAATTATTATCATACCTGTTAATCCAAAGAAAAAAAGACAGACACCCCATATTAATAAACTTATTGGTGGAAGTGTTTTTATAAAATAAAAAATAAAAATAGCACCTATTATTAAAATTAAAAGAGAAACACCTGATAGAAAGATTAAAGTAAGACCCTTTTTTATCTCTCCATTGTAAATTTGTCCAAGTCCATTAAAGATAAAAGAAAGTAAAGCAGCAATCCTTGGGTTTGGTAAGTCCTTTCTCTCCATTTTAGTCAATTTTTCCTTTTGTAGATGGAATTTCTTTTCCTTCAATTTTTACTGCATCTTTTAAAGCAATAGCAAGTCCTTTAAAAATTGCTTCTAATATATGGTGTAAGTTTTCTCCATAAACAAGATTTATATGTAATGTAATTCCAAGATGATTAACAAAACTCTTTAAAAATTCTTTTGCATCTTCTATTTCAAAACTACCTTCTCTCCCTTTTATAAAAGGGACATTGAAAACAAGACACCCTCTCCCTGAAATATCAAGAGAAATATTGACCAATACTTCATCCATAGGAGTTGAAGAAAACCCAAATCTTTTTATTCCTTTTTTATCTTTTAGTGCTTCCTTTATAGCAGAACCGAGACATATTCCTATATCTTCTACAATATGATGTGTATCAACTTCAATATCTCCTTTTGCTTTAATTTTTAAATCAAAAGATGAAAATTTTGAAAATAATTCAAGCATATGATTGAAAAAACCAATTGGTGTATCAATATTATAACTGCCTTGTCCATCAAGATTGATCTCTATTTCAATATCTGTTTCTTTTGTTTTTCTTTTAAAAATTCCTTTTCTTTTCATACTAATATATTACCACATTTTACCAATTTGAAAATTCGTAATACCTGAAAGTTATTTTTTGACCATCATATTCTTTTATCCATGAAATATGGCCGTCTGCAAATAAGACATTTAATCCGTTAAGATGATATGGTGCCCAATGGGATTGTGTCTTTTGCCAACTTAAGCAATTTTGTGAGTAATCATCTTTATCATTATCATTTAAACTGAAATTTTTATATTGATTATCTCCTGCAACAACAAAGGCGCTTGGATATCTTATCTTTTTTCTATTTGTTGCTGCCCTTTGATTCCCTGCATCAAT
>JAMWCA010000106.1 GCA_023819545.1 Candidatus Omnitrophota bacterium | reverse complement strand
AACTTTTTGTGCATATTCAGTTAACTCTATTGCTTCAATTGTATTATTTGACCCTGTCCCAGCAATAACAGGGACTTTTTTATTTACGTATTCAACAGTGAATTTAATTATTTCCTTATGTTCATCATAACTTAGTGTTGCAGGTTCTCCAGTACATCCAGTTACTAAAATACCATTTGTTTTATTCTTTATTTGAAAATCAATAAGTTTTTTATAACTCTCATAATCAATCTTATTTTCTTTAATTGGTGTTACAATAGCAACAATTGCTCCTTTAAACATAAAAACCTCCATTCTCAAATTAAAAATATTATATCATAATAATTAAAACCTAAATTTTGCAATTTTTTGAGTATTTTCCCTTTATTCATTCTTAAAATTGATAAAAAACAACCATCTTCAACTTTTACATAAAGTTTACTATTTTTTTCATATAAAACATAACTTTTCCCTCTTATTTTTTCATCTATTATTTTTGGCCATAAAACTGTTATATCAATATTTCTATCTTTTTCAGTAGTTGTTTCAACTTTATTTAAAACTCTTTTTAAAATACTATCAATTTTCTCTATTTCCATATTTTACTCTGTTTTTAATGGCATACAAACATATAAGAAGTTAGAATCTTCATGTGGTTTCATCAAAACTGGTTTTGATGAAGAAGTAAAAGAAAAAACAAAGTTTTCTTTTTCTATAACTTGTAAGAAATCAATTAAAAAATCGGGAGGAAAAGATATATCTGTTTCTTCGTTATTATACGAAATATTAATTTTTTCCTGTGCTTCTCCAATTTCTCCAGTTGTTGATAAAACTAAAGAGTCCTTTTTGAAACTTAATTTAACTTTATTGTTTCTTTCTGTTGTAAAAAGGGATATTCTCTTTAATGAAGATAAAATTTCATCTGTATTAATTTGACATATTTTTGTTTTTTTAATATCTGGAATAACTTTTTCATAATCAGGAAATTCCTCGGCTCCTGAAAGTAGTTGAGAAACAAATAAAATATTAACTAATGTTTTTTTGTTCTCATCTATTTTTATCGTTGAATTGATTTGAAATGATATATTATTTTTTCCAATTAATACTTCAACATCTTGCTCATCTAATAAATTTATCATTTTTTTTATGAAATTATAAGAAAGTAAAACTCTCACATTATTTTTGAATGGAGTTTCAAATAAAATAGAAAAAAGGGATAATCTTCTTGTATCTGTTCCTACTAAATTAATAAGATTTCCTTTTATATCAAAAAGTCCTCCCCTAAATTGATGTCTTGGTTCCTCAGGGTCAATACAAAAAATTATTTTTTTAAAACCTTCTTTTAATGTTAAACTTTTTATTTTGAAATTTATATCAGGAGAAAATTTTGGTATTTTAGGAAATTCTTCTGTTTCCATTTCTATAAAAGAATATTGAGATGATTCTTCTACTACACTGATATATTTGTCTCTTTTTTCTATTTTTATATCTTTATTTTTAAATTGTTTTAAAAGAGAAATAAATTGTTTCCCTGGTATAACACACTGTCCCTTTTCTTTTACTTCACATTCTAAATTTACTTTTATTGTATTTTCAAGATCTGTTGAAACTAAAGTTAAATTATTATCTTTTCCTTCTAAAAAAATTCCTCCACAGATAGCCATTGTTGGTTTTGAAGGTAAAACATCTGAAATATATCCAAGAGCAGTATTAAGAATTTCACTGTTAATATTAACTTTCATTTTAATTCCTCCTTTTTATAAAATCAGTAATAATAGTAATTTGTTTGTGAAAAAAATTTTAAAAACTTTCCTATTTAAAAATTTCGTATGTGTAAAACTTGTGTATTTATTGTTCATTTATATTTTCCTTTATTTTTTCAATTATATCTTTTAAACTTTTATCTTTTTCCATTAACTCTTTTACTTTTTTACAAGCATGTAAAACAGTAGTATGGTCTTTCCCACCAAATTCAAATGCAATAGAATTTAAAGAAGCATTTGTCAATTCTCTTCCAAGATACATTGCTATTTGTCTTGGAAGAATAATATTTTTAATTCTTTTCTTGCTTTTTATTTCTTCTGGAACTAAGCCAAAATATTCACAAACTGCATTCATTATTTGTTTTATATTTATATACTTTTTCTCTTTTTTTTCTGAACTATAAACACCTTCAATGATTTCATCTATTAAATTTTTATCAAGTTCTCTATTAAGTAAATTTATATTTGCTATAATTCCATTTAAAATTCCCTCTATCAATCTTATGTTCTCTTTTATCTTTTCTGCAATATAAAAAACAATTTCATCTGAGATATTTAATTTTCTTAATTCACTTTTCTTTTTTATTATTGCAACTCTTGTTTCAAAATCAGGGACTTGTAAATCAACAATAAGTCCCCATTCAAACCTGGAAACAAGACGTTTTTCAAGAAATTTAATTTCTTTTGGCGGTTTATCGCTTGAAAGAATAATTTGTTTTCTTTTGTCATATAAGAAATTAAATGTATGGAAAAATTCTTCTTGTGTTCCTTCTTTTCCTGCAATAAAATGAATATCATCTATTAAGAGATAATCAAGATTCCTATATTTATTCCTAAATATGTGAGTTGTTTTATTTTTTATACTTGAGATAAACTCGTTTACAAAATATTCTGAAGGAACATATGCAATTTTTGCATTACTTTTTTCTTTAACAAAATGACCAATTGCTTGCATTAGATGTGTCTTGCCAAGACCAACTCCACCATAAAGAAAAAGAGGATTATAAGCCACTCCTGGTGATTGAGCAACTGCAACACTTGCTGCATGAGCAAGACGATTACACGGACCAACTATAAAATTTTCAAAAGTATATTCAGGATTTAGTGGTATTTCAAAAAAATCCTCTTTTACTTCTGAAGGCATATCTATAGAGTAAACTATTTCAAACTTTGGATTAAAACCAAAAATTTTTTCAACCTCTTCTTTTAAAATTTCTATATATGGTAAAAAATTTTTTTCAAAACTTGAATTTGGAATCTCTAATTTCATTATATTCTCATCAATATCCATAAGTTTTACAGGTTTTATCCATAAATCAAAAGTTCTTGAATTATTTATTTTTTCTTCAATATTTTTAAGAACCATATCCCACAACTTATAAACTTCTTTTTCCATTTTTTCCACAAGTTTTAAACATTTTATTGATTTTTTCCACAACAATGTTTATATTTTTTGCCACTTCCACAAGGACATGGTTGATTTCTTCCTATTTTCTGTTTTCTTATTGGAACAAAAGAACTGCTTTTTTCTTTTTCTTCATAAAAATTATCTTTATGTCCCTGGGCAATCGGAACAACTTCTTTTTCTGTCCCTTTTGATATAGCAAATTGTTCATATGTTTGATGAACAAATTCTTTCTTTTCTGTTTGTCTAACTTTTAAAGCAACCTTTTCTGTAACTTGAATTTTCAATAGATTACCAATAACTTCTTCTTTAATAGATTTTAACATTTCTTGAAAGTAGTGAAAAGATTCATGTTTATATGCAATTAATGGGTCTTTTTGAGCATATGCTCTTAAACTTATACCTTCTCTCAATTCGTCCATTGCTCTTAAATGAGATTTCCATTTATTATCTATAACTTGTAAAAATATAAATTTTTTTAATTCTTCAAAAAATTCACCAAGAAGATTCTTCTTTTCTTGCAAGATTGAGAAGAAAAATTCTTTTATTTTTTCTTTAAAATTTTCTCTCCATAAAAAATAATCTTTTATTTTTTCTTGATTTTCAACATCTATATTTATGCCAAAGGTTGTTTTAAAGTATTTAATCATTCCATCTATTTTCCACATATAAGGTTTTATTTTTTCATCACAATATTCATTTAAAGAACTTTCAACAATTTCTTCTATATATTCCTTTAAATATTCATCTAAGTTTTTATTCTCAAGTATATCCTGTCTTAAAGTATATATAATATTTCTCTGCTCATTCAAAACATTGTCAAATTCAAGAAGATTTTTCCTTATTTCAAAATTTCTCCCTTCAACTTTTTTCTGTGCATTGTTTATCATTTTTGTTATTAGTGGATGAGTTATCTTTTCTCCTTCTGGCAATTTCCCCATTAGTCCTTTCAATCTCTCTCCACCAAAAATTCTTAAAAGGTCATCTTCAAGAGAGAGAAAAAACTTTGAAGAACCAGGGTCTCCTTGTCTCCCTGCTCTTCCTTTTAATTGATTGTCAATTCTTCTTGCCTCATATCTTTCGCTTCCTATAATATGGAGCCCTCCTAATTCTATTACTTTTTTATGGTCTTCTTCCCATGGTTTTTTATATTTTTCAAGTAATTCCTGATAAATTTCCTTAAATTCTTCTGGACTTCTTTCCATATCTTCTCTTATTTTCTTCCATTCTTCTTCGTGTTGACTTCTTTCTTTCTCATATTCTTCTCTTGCAAGAGTTAATTGTTCTGTATATTTTTTCTGAACTTTTTCATATTCTCTCACTGCTTTTTCATATTCTTTTTCAATTTCTATATAATCTGGAAAATATTTTTTATAAATTTCTTTTTCAATTTCTAAAAAACCCTCTTCTAAATTTTTATAAAAAGGATATTCTCTTTCTTTGAAATTAGATAAATCCTCCTTTTCCATTGAATTTTTCAAATTTTCTAAAAATT
>JAMWCA010000105.1 GCA_023819545.1 Candidatus Omnitrophota bacterium | reverse complement strand
AAACTCAAAATTTTTACAATTTCAACTATCTCTTCAAAACTTAAAATTTCTTTTCTATCAACTTTATTAAATTTTCTTGAACAATAAACACAATTGAAATTACATTTATCTGTTATTGAAATTCTTAATGTATCAATTATCTTTCCCATTGTCTTTAATAAAATTTAAAGTAATGAAATAAAATTGTCAAATATTTTTCTCTTTTCAAGGTGTATACAATCTTCTAACTTACGACTCTGTGAGTGAAATAATTGATATAAACTCTTTTATCCCATCTTCCAATTCTAAAAAATCATTCTTATAACCTGCTTTTCTTAACTTATCAATATTGGCCTGTGTAAAATACTGATATTTATCTCTAATATCTTCTGGCATGTCAACATACTCAATATTCTCCTTCTTATTTAGATATTGAAATAAAATTTTGGCCACATCATTAAAACTTCTTGCCTTCCCTGTTCCTACATTATAAATTCCCTTTTTTTCACTATTTTCTATAAAAAACCAAATAACTTCACAAACATCCATAACATAAATAAAATCCCTTTTTTGCTCACCATCTTTATAATCTTTGCTATAAGATTTAAATAATCTTATTTTGCCCTCTTTTTTTATCTGCTCATATCCTTTTGAAATTACACTTTGCATTTGTCCTTTATGTCTTTCATTTGGTCCATAAACATTAAAAAATTTTAATCCAACAAAATTATTATGTAACTTATTTAAAACAACCCACATATCAAAAAGATTTTTTGAAAGTCCGTATAGATTTAAAGGAACTAAATTTTCAATATTGTTTTCATCATCTAAAAAATTTTTCTCTTCTTTTCCATATGTTGCAGCAGATGAAGCATATATAAGTTTAATATCATTTTCAAGACAGAAAAGAGCAAGTTTTTTTGAGTAGATGAAATTATTTCTTATGATATATTCAAGGTTGTTTTCTCTTGTATTTGTACAAGCACCAAGATGAATTAAAAAATCAAAACTTTTATCAAATTTTTTCTCAATCCTATAAAGAAACTCATCTTTATCATAATACTCCTTAAATTTTTTATTCTTTATATTTTCCCTCTTCTCTTGATTTAGGCGGTCTACTAAAACAATATCTTTTATTCCCTTTTTATTTAAGTAATCAAGAAAACAGCTTCCAATAAAACCTGCTCCTCCAGTTAAGATAATCCTCATTCTATCTTTTTACCTGTAGTCGCTTTTGTTATTTTAGAATATTTAACCCCTTTTATAGATTTCAATGAAAAATATAACTTCTTAATTCTATCTACTTTTCCTTTAACAGCAATTATCTCCATACAATTTTCTTCGTCCATGTGAATATGTTGAGTAGATATAATATGAGATGAAAATTTATGTTGAATATCTATTATTTTATTAACAACTTCTCTTACATCATGCTCATAAACAAGAACAATACAGCCACTTACATTTTCTCCTTTTTCCCATTCCTGTTCAACAAATTTTTCTCTAATTAAATCTCTAATTGCCTCTGACCTGTTTTTGTATTTCTGGTTTTTAATAAAATCATCAAATTTTTTCAACAAACTTTCTTCCATTGAAACACCAAACCTTTTTAATTTTCCCATTTTTATTCTCCAATTCTACTTCTTTGCTCTAAATTTTGATAAAATAAAAACCATTCTCTTATAGCCATTACATATAAAATTAAAGCACATCCTTCAACAAAATATCTTGAAAAACCATTAGTTAAATTTGAAAAGACCTTCCCTAAAATCCCTATAACCATACCAAGAGATGAAAAAACAGCCCATAATCGCATAATGTGTGAATTGTATTCATTCCAGGCATCAGCAGCACTTGTTATATTTGGCGCATTTTCAAGTCCTTTAAAAAGATATTGAAGTCCTACTTGTCCACCATATCTTGTAACAGCAGCAACAATTATATTTGATATTGCTCCATAAAAAATATAATAAATAAGAATTGTAATATCCTTTAATCCTTTTAAAAAGGTTGCAAGGTATCCCATAACAAATAAAGAGAAAAAAGTAAATAAATCAAGGAATCTAAATGGTTCAATTCTTCTTTTTGATATACTTATAAAATTTGAAATCTCTTCTTTGGTTGGATCTCTTTCCTCATCTTTCAATCTATCATTTAAAAACTTAAATGCTTTATTAACAGGCAATCTTATTAGATTTTCTTTAAATATTTCGTCAATATATTTAAAAAACATATATTCACCACCAATTTTCAAAATTTTCCTCTCATATAAAGTATTCACTTCTTTTTTAATTTCTTCAACAATTCTTTCAATATCTATAGTTTTCAAATGAATTACAAAATATCTCAATCTTTCCAATTCTTGAGAGGTAATATTAAACTCATTCATTAGTATATTGTAAATTTCTTCAATTTTTTGATTTTCAACAAGTTTATAAATCCGAAATTTTATAGTTGAATATTTTTCTGCAAGATGTATAAAATCTTCCTTATTTTTGAAAATATTAAAAATTTCTCTTTCAAAATTCCGCCAAGTCCTAATTTCCTTACTCTCATATATTTCCTTAATTTTCCCTTTTTCAAAAAATTTTTGAACAAGCGATGATGGAAATCTTTCTGTAAGTTTCAATGATTTTTTCATAAAATAAACCTCAGCAGGAGCTCTTATAAAAGCAAGAATTCCAGAAGCAAGTGTATACCATGTATTATCTTTTAATCTTTCAGCAACTCTAACAAAAACACTTGCCCCTACAATACTACCAGCAAGATTTCCATAAACTACCTGTCTTATACCATGTTTAACTTCGGGGAAAAGTCCTTCATCGGAATAAAAACCTCTTAAATTATAACTTCCAAAACCATATATCGCCTTTTTTATTAAAGCAATGGGAGAAGCACCTGTTGTTGCTATTTCACTTTCTTCATAATCAATTAGAATTTCCTGATTTTCTCCTACTTCAGTGAAATTTTTAACTTTAAAGATATATTGATGATTTGGTGAACAGAAATATGGCTTTTCATAATTTTTATCTTTTAATATAAATTCAGTATTTGGTTTTGTCCTTATAATTTCTATCTCTCCTATATGATTATTAAAGATAATTTCAAGCTTTTTTTCATTTATTGTTTTTAAAATATGTCCATCTAAGATAAAATTTCTTTTTCTTAAAAATTCTATTACAAGATTTGAAATTATCTCAAGGTCTGTTTTCCTATAAATTTTCTCTCCAACTATTACATATTCTTTTTTAACTTCATCAAGATTCAAAATTTTTTTCTTTTCATTCTTTGGGGGTAAAACTTTGATAACGATATGTTTCTTTTTTGTTATTATCCCTTTATATTCTCTTTTCAAAAGGTCAAAGTATCTATAACTTTCAGTAAATGGATTCCAACTCCACGAAAATTCCTTTGTAATCTTTGTATTATTTAACTTCCCTATATATTCAATCGCCTTTTCAATTTTTTCTATATTTTTCCTCATATTTTAAATTTTTCCCTTTATTTTCAAAATGTCAAGTTTATTTGACTTATTATTATAAAAAGTTTATATTTAAAATCAATTTGGGGAGTATAAATGGAAAAAATTAAATGTGCTGTTATTGGAACTGGAATTTTTGGAGAAATACATGTCCACACTTATAAAACCTATGATAGAGCAGAACTTGTAAAAATCTGTGATATAAATGAAAAAAGGGCAAAAGAGATAAGTAAAAAATATAGTGTTAAATATACAACAGATTACAAAGAAATTTCAGAAGACAAAGAGATTCAGGCAGTTTCAGTTGCTACTCCTGATTTTGCTCATAAAGATATAGTTTGTGAAATGTTAAAAAATGAAAAAAATGTTCTTGTTGAAAAACCGATGGCAACAAATTTAAAAGATGCAGAACAAATGGTAAAACAATCAAAATTATCTAAAAAAATTCTTATGACTGATTTCCATAATAGATTTAATCCTTTTTTCGTAAATTTAAAAGAAAGTTTTGATAAGGGAGAAGTTGGAAATATATCATTTATTTATGCAAGATTAAGTGATAGAATTGATGTGCCTTTAAAATGGTTTACATGGTCTGGCAAATCAGGTCCTCATTGGTTTTTATTCCCACATATTGTTGACCTTGTTATTTGGTTTTCAAATTCATTACCAAAAAGAATATATGCTATTGGTAAAAAAGGAGTACTTTCAAGTTATGAAGTTGACACATATGATTCTGTTACTGCAATCTTAGATTTTGGCAAATTTTACGCAACATTAGAAACATCATGGATTATACCTGAATC
The DNA here is from genome assembly GCA_023819545.1 of Candidatus Omnitrophota bacterium. Taxonomy (GTDB): domain Bacteria; phylum Ratteibacteria; class UBA8468; order B48-G9; family JAFGKM01; genus JAMWDI01. The sequence continues at coordinate 416 of JAMWCA010000105.1, read as the reverse complement.
TTGGCCATCAATTGTTGACTTTTATTTTAAACTTGAGGGGACTAAAGGAAGATTAATTGTAGATTTCAATGAATTTGTAAATAAAATCTCATCTGATATAAAAAAACAAACATTTTTTCCATTCATAGTTGGCTATACTCCAGTTGATGATAAACCTTTTGGATTTGCTTCTTTACCTATACAGCATTTCATTGATTGCATATTTGAGAATAAAAAACCGATTATAACTCCCGAGGATGGTTTAATTAATGTAAAAATAATAGAAAAAATAATAGAATCAATAGAAAAGGGGTAAAATAATTGAATTTAAATAAAAAGGAGGGGAGATGAAACTTGGGATTGTTACTTATATGATTGCTGCTGAATGGGATTTAGATACTATTATAAAAAAATGTGAAGAACTTGGATATGAAGGC
>JAMWCA010000104.1 GCA_023819545.1 Candidatus Omnitrophota bacterium | reverse complement strand
TTTTATCTTGTTGGCAATCAAGCACCGATTGTAACAATTGATTGGAAAAAATTAAAATATGGCTATAAGTAGATTTCAAGTTATGGCAGTTTTACAAGCAGCAAGAGCATATGTTTTAGGTTATTCATTACCAACTGCAAAAAGTTTTGGATTAAATAGAGCAATATTTTATGCAGCAGCAAAAAAGGGATTTAAAACACAGAAACCACAAAAAGAATTATTAAGAAAGAAAGTAAAATTACCTGAAGAAAAAATTGAACAGATAGAGAAAAGTTTTGGAATTGAAAAGATTGGAGATGAAATAGCTTATTGTGTTATTGTTGATGGAAATAAATTTTTTACAATTGGTGGAGAAATTCAGGAAGAAGAAAAATTTAAAAAGCAAGTAGAAAGTAGATTTAAAAATTTTGAGAAAGTTTGGGAAGAAGCGGTTTCAATATGTAAAAGTGTTGACAAAGGGATTTTACTTTCCCAGAGATATTTTTATGAATCAGTTTATAAGCCAAGAAGAGATTATCTTGTTCAGAAATGGTCAGAATTCTAAAACAAAACTATATCAACAATCTCCAACTAACACCTACGAGGTGTAAATCGTGTTTTGTCAAGACCAGTTATTAATCTTGAACCAAATTACGAATTCCATCTTGCATATCAATCAAAAAAACCATTTAATGCTTTTCATGTAAGAAGAGCACTTTATTGGAGTTTATTGATCTCTCCAACTTGTGGTGTTTCTTATGGTAATCACGGGATTTGGTGCTGGGCTGAAAAAGATGAAATTCCAATAGGTCATCCTGAAAGTGGAATAGCACCTTCATGGAAAAAAGCATTGAAAAGTGAAGGAGCAAATTCTGTAAAAATACTAAAGACATTTTTTTCTTCAATTAATTGGTGGAAACTAATACCCTTTCAAGATTTACTTATTGAACAATTAGGAACAATAGAAAATCCATACAAAAAAATTGTTGCCAGCAAATCTGAAGATGATGATTTTGCAATAGTTTATATACCTGAAGGAGGAATGTTATCTTTAAAAACTGATTTTATAAAAAGTCCAGCAGTTGCAAAATGGTTTAATGTTAGAACTGGTAATTTTTTAAATGAAATTGAAATATCTGAAAAAATAACAAAATTAAAAACTCCAGATTCAGAAGATTGGATACTCCTAATTTCAAAAAAACTTTGATCATTTTCTACAAGATATTTCTTCAAATCTATAAGAACCGCCTAAAAAATGGTTAATAGTTATGTAAAAATCTTTCCAAGGAAGTTACTATTTTCACTTAAAAATTTGATAAATTTAAGTCAGATGTTAAAATGTTTTTAAAAGGAGAGTTTAGAATACAAAAATAATCAAAAAGCAGAAGTTTTTGTAATTTATTGAAAGAGATACTATTGCAGACGAAAATGAAGGGAGAATATATTAACTTAATGAAGATTAAGATAAGATATTATGAAAAAGACATCTTTCTAAAACTTCAATTTGAAATTGATGATGAAAATATTGAAACTCTATTTAACAACTCGGCAAATTGATAAATGGAATAAAAACTGATTATGTTGAATTTTAAAAATGTAGAAAAATACGAGTTTAAAAACTTAGACCACAAACTTATCAAAATTTTAATATAGTGGTAAAAATGAAGAGAAATATTGAAAAAATTATACAATTAATAGTTAAAAAACTTGTAGAAAAATATGACCCTGAAAAAGTAATTCTTTTTGGTTCTTATGCTTATGGCAATCCGACAGAAGACAGTGATATAGATATTTTAATAATAAAAAACACAGATAAAAAAAGAAGAGTTGATAGATTTGTTGAGGTTAAGCGACTCCTTTACAATCCAGATTTCTATATTCCAATTTCTCCAATAGTTCTTACAAATCAAGAAGTTAAAGAAAGATTAGAAATAGGCGATGATTTCATTGAAGAGATATTGACAAAAGGGAAAATAGTTTATGAAAAATAAGATTGCCCAGGAATGGTTTGAAAGAGCGCAAAGAGATTTTGAAACTGCAAAGTTGATATACCATCAAAGAGGATATTTAGAGGAAGTTGTTTTTCTTATCCACCAAGCGATAGAAAAATATTTAAAGGGTTATTTAATTTTTAATGGTTGGAAGTTAAAAAAAATCCACGACATTGAAACTCTTCTTAATGAAGCAAAAAAATATAACAATGAATTTACAGAATTTTTAGATTTTGGAAGGATACTAACAGAATTTTATTATGAAGAAAGATATCCACCAGGACCAATATCTGAAATTTCTAAAGATGAAACAAAAAAATTGATAGAACACGCAGAAAAAATAATAGAAATTGTAAAAAAGGAGACAGGGTTATGAATCTTGAAGAGATAAAGATTTGTTCTAACTCCTGGAAGATATGTTGGGATAAAAATTGAAGAGGATGAATTTCCTTTTGAGGAAAAGATGAAAAATTATTCAGAAGAACTTTCAAAACTGCTTAAAGAGGAAGAAGAACTCACAAAAAAGATAAAAGAAGTTTTTAAAGCATTAAAGTTTGAGGTATAAAAGAATGAAGGAAGAAATTATTAAAAATTTAATTCAAAAAATCTTTGAACATAGAGATATAAATATTAAAAAAATTATTCTTTTTGGGTCAAGGGCAAGAAATGATTACAAAAAAGAAAGTGATTGGGATTTGCTTATTATAATTGAGAATGAAATACCTAGAGAGCAAAAATTAGAAATTACCCATATTATAAGAAAAAGACTGGCTGAAGAATTTATTCCATGTGATGTTTTGATAAAATCTGAGCGTGAGATTGAGGAAAGAAAAGATGTGATTGGAAGTGTTATTAGGACAGCTCTTAAAGAAGGGATTCCTTTATGATAAAGGAAGAGGCAAAAAATTGGATTATTAAAGCATTAAATGACTACAAAACTGCTCAAGCTCTTAAGTATGCCAGAAGAAGAAATAGTGACAGATACTTTGTGTTTTCATTGTCAACAAACTGTTGAAAAATTTTTAAAAGCCTTTTTGATAAATGCTGGGATTGACTTTGGAAAAACTCACTCAATAGAATACCTTATAAAGCTTTGCTCTTGTGTAGATAAAGAATTTGAAAATCTTTATGAAAAGGTAAAAGGTTTAACAGATTATGCAGTTGAGGTAAGATATCCTGATGAGTTCTACATACCAACACTTGAGGAAGCAAAAGAAGCATTTTAATCAGCCACTTTTATTAAAGAGTTCGTTCTTAAAAAGTTAAATATAAGTGAGGATTTAAAGTGAAACTCTGCTGGGAAACAGAATTTAAGAAAACAGAGATTGGAGATATACCGAGAGATTGGGAGATGAAAGAATTAGGGGATATAGCAAAGGAAAGTATTGTAGGTTCTACACCTTTGAAAAATAATCCAGCATACTGGGAAAATGGTATTATTCCTTGGATTACAAATAAAGAGGTAGAATACGGAAAAGTAAATTACATATCAGATACAGCGGAAAAAGTTAGCAAAAAAACTATTGAAGAAACAAATTTAAGGATAGTTCCTACCTACTCTTTAATTATTTCATTCACCGCATCAGTAGGAAAGGTTGCCATTAACAAAGTTCCACTGACAACAAACCAACAATTCATTTCATTTGTCCTTAAAGATAATTTTAACGTGATTTATTATGCATACTATTTTGTATCATCAAAAGATGTTATTGAAAGCTTTAGTGGAGCAACCCCTTTTAGTTTCATAACAAAAGAGCGGGCACTAAGCATCCCTATCCCCTATCCTCCTCTCCCCGAACAATCTCGCATCGCTACAATTTTATCCTATTTTGATGATTTGATAGAAAACAAGAAAAGGCAGAATGAGATTTTAGAAAAAACGGCAATGGCAATTTTTAAGAACTGGTTTGTTGACTTTGAACCTTTTAAGGATGGCGAATTTGTGGATAGCGAATTGGGAAAGATACCGAATGGGTGGGAGGTTAAGAGAATTGGAGAATTATTAGAAAACATTTTTGCTGGTGAGTGGGGTGATGATGAACGTTCGGAGAAATTTTATGAGGCAGCATATTGCATAAGAGGTACAGATATTGCAGAACTAAATAAGAAAACCTTTATAGATTTACCATTAAGATTTATAAAAAAAGAAACAATTAAAAACAAAAGATTAAAAGAAAATGATATTGTAATTGAAATATCTGGTGGTTCATTCGACCAGCAAACTGGAAGAGTTTTGTTAGTATCATCAAAATTGCTGGACAGCTATGACTTACCATTAATTTCTTCAAATTTCTGTAGAGTCATTAGAAGCAAATATCCACTATTTTTATATTTTCTTTTCCAATATTTTTACACCATAAACTTGTTTTATGAATATGAAAGTGGAACAACAAGCATTAAAAATCTGGATATAAAATCTATTTTAAATCTACTAATTCTCTTCCCTCCCCCTCCCATTCTCCAAAAATTCCACTCTCTTGTTGAGCCATTATTTCAGAAAATCATAAACAATCAAAAACAAATTATGGTTTTAAAGAAAATCAGAGATACAATTTTACCTTTACTTGTCTTTGGAAAATTAAGAGTGGAGGAGTTATGAAAAACAGAACAAATTCTGGTAGCCGCAGGCTTCCGGTAGCCGCCGGCTTCAGCCTGCGTAAATCATTTGCGATAAATGAGCTGAATGCAAAGAAGCGCAAGCTAAAACTTGCGGCTACCGGGGTTGCGGATACTGAACAAATACGCAA
>JAMWCA010000103.1 GCA_023819545.1 Candidatus Omnitrophota bacterium | reverse complement strand
ACAGAAGATTTCAAAAAAACAAAAGTTGCACCAGAAATCCCAGAGTTCAATTTTATACAACTTAAAAAAAATAAAAGTATTGAAGCGATGATTGAACTTCACGAAAGATTTGTTTATGCGATTACTCCTTTATTTTTACTTTTTCTTGGCTGTGGTATTGGAATGAATTTAAAACATAAAAATAAAATTCTATATATAGGAATTGGTGGATTTATAAGTATAATATTTTTTGAACTTTTAATGGTTGGACAAATAATGGTAAGGAAATTTTCCGTCCCTTATCCAATATATCTTCCTGTTTTCTTCTGTGTTTTATTAACAAGAAAATTTTGGAAATGAGAAAAAAATTTATTTATATATTTTTCAATTTTTTGAAAATTTTTCTTATCGTATCTTTTATATTTGTTATTCTTTTCCTTTTAATACAGATTATTGAGGATTTACCAGATTTTCTTCTACACAGGAAATCTTTTGTTTTGAGAAATTATATCTATACATCTCCATTATTATTTGTTCAAATTTCTCCTATTATAACTATACTTTCGTCAATGTTAGTTCTTTCTGAAATGTTAAAAAATAATGAAATAAAGGTATTTTTTCTTTCAGGTAATAATCCTTTTAAAATTTTTTCTATTTTTTTGTTGTGTGGTCTTTTTTCCTCAATTTTTGCCTTTACTCTTAAAAATTTTGTTTCTCCACCACTTATAAAAAAAATTAAAAATACGATAAAACAGGAACAGATTGCTTTTTCATCTCCTAAATATTTTTTTTATTCTGATAGATTAGAAAATAAATATTTTATAAATGTGGAGTTTTCTGAATATTTTGAAAATGGTGAATTTATTATTATAAAAGCAAAAAGAGCAAAAAATTATGAAAGTTTTTATTGGATTTTTGAAAGTGGAACTTTGTGGAGATTTGATTCAGAAAAAAATCTTGTAGAGAAAGAAAAGTTTAATACTAAAAATATATTAATATTTTTAACATATGAAATACTTTCTATTTCTACAATTGATATTGAAACATTTTCATATTTTCAACTTTCACAAATCCTAAATAAAATGAAAAAACTTGGTATTAAACCAGTTTCTTTAATTACATATACTTATGAAAAAATTTTTTACCCACTCCTTAACTTCTTTCTAATATTTATAATATTTCCATTTTTGAAAAAAAGTTATAAGATTTCAAATTTATATGTTTTTTCTTTTTCTTTCCTTTTTTCTTTCTCTTGTTATTTCCTTTATATTTTCTTTTTTTCTTTGTCAAAGAATGGGAAAATTCATCCTTTTTTTGGGAATGGTGGAGTTATTTTTGTAATACTAATCTATATTATATTGCAAAATATAGGTTTGAAGAAAATTAAAAAATCTTGTAATATATTTAGGAGATTAAAAATTTAATTCTTTTATAAAAACAAGAAAAAATGGCAAAAGATTTAGTTTTGGAAATTGGAGTTGAAGATTTACCTTCAGATATAGGAGAATATTTAGAAAAAAACTTTTTACCTTTATTTGAAAATAAACTTGAGAGTGAAAGAATTTATTATAAAAATTTGAAGATTTTTTATACACCAAGAAGAATTATAGTTTTTTTGAAAAGTCTTGAAGAAAAGCAGAGAGAAAAGATAGTTGAAATTTATGGCCCACCTTTAGATATATGTCTTGACGAAAATGGAGAATGGAATGAAGTTGCTAAAAAATTTGCAGAAAGTAATAAGGTAAAATTAAAAGATTTGAAGATTTTAGAAAGAAAAGGGAAAAAAGTTTTAGGCATTGTTAAGGAAGAAAAAGGTGAAAGTATTGAAAAAATTTTTAACAAAATAATTAATGAGACATTAAAACAACTTGAAATCCCAAGGGGAATGATTTGGAATGAAAACAGATTTAAGTTTTTTAGACCGATTAGATATATCATTTGTCTTTATGGAGAAAAACTGATTCCTGTTGAAATAGGGGATATAAAAAGTAAAAGATTTACATGGGGTCATAGAATTCTATCAGATAAAAAAATAGTTCCGAAAAATACAGTAGATTTTTTTGACAAAATTTTGAAAAATTATGTTATTTTTGACCAGGAATTAAGAAAGAAAATGATAATAGAACAAATAAAAAAATTTTCTTATGATAATTTTGTATATGATTTTCAATTAATTGAAAAAGTTGTTCCTTTAGTTGAATATCCTTTCTGTGGAATTTGTAATTTGCCAGAAAGTTATAAAAATCTACCGAAAGAGGTTTTAAACTCAATAATTTTAAATATTAAAGGTATTCCCCTTTTTGACAATAATGATAATCTTTTGCCATTTTTTATAATTGTTTGTGATGGAATTTTTAATGATAAGATAAAGGAAAATTATGAAAAAGTTGTTGAGAGTAAGATTGAAGATGTTAATTTTTTTATTGAAAGAGATAGAAAAAAACCTTTAATTGAGTATCTATCGGAACTCAAAAATATTGTCTATCACCCTAAATTTGGAACAATTTATGATAGAGTTGAAAGAATAAGAAAAATATCTAATTTCATTTTAGAATCTTTAAATTTAGATTTGAAAATAAAGGAAAAGATAGACCTTATTGTTTCTTTATGTAAAAATGACCTTGCGACTTTAATGGTAAGTGAATTCCCTTCTCTCCAGGGGATTGTTGGTAGGATATACGCTGAAAAAGATGGTTATGAAAAATTAATTTCAAAGTCAATAGAACAACATTACTTTCCAAGGTTTCAAGGAGATAAAAAACCAGAATTTATTGAAAGTGCAATTGTTTCAATTGCAGACAGAATAGAAACATTATGTGGTTTCATAAGTGAAGGAGTAGAAATAAAAGGTGACCAAGACCCTTTAGGACTTAAAAGAATAGCAACAGGTATGATTGAAATTATATGGGATAAAGGATTTGAAATTTCAATAGAAAAACTTGTTGAAAAAACCCTTGAGATATTGAATAGAAAAGATGAAGGGACTAAAAATATAATTTTAGATTTTATAAGACAAAGAACTGAGAACTCGCTTGCATTAGAAGGTATAAAACCAGGATTAAGAAGGGCTGTTTTTTCAGTAGAAAAAGACAATTTATATCAAATAAAGATGAAAATAGAGGCAGCAAAGGAAATATTTATTAAAGGGAAGGGCGAACAAGTTTTAATTCCATTTATAAGAGTTGCAAATATGTTGAAACAGGCAAAAGAGAGAAAAATTGAATATGGTAGTTTTGATGAGGGATTACTAATTGAAGATGCAGAAAAACAATTATTTAAATTTTATAAAGAAAATTCTGAAATGATGGAGAAATTATACAGAGAGAAAAAATACAAGGAATTTTTAGAGGGGATGACTAAATGGAAAGAACCAATAGATAGATTTTTTAAAGAGGTCTTTGTTATGGTTGAAGATGAAAAAATAAGAAATAATAGATTGTCTTTGCTTGAGTTAATAGACAAAGTTTTTAATAAATTTGCAGATTTTTCTTATATTCCTTTAAGAGAGGTGGAAAATGTTAAGTGATTTTGACTATGAGATTTATTATGCTTTGAAAAAAGAGATTGAAAAACAAAGAGAAACAATAAATTTAATACCTTCTGAAAATATTGTAAGTAAAAATGTTTTAAAAGTTGTCGGTTCTGTTTTTACTAATAAATATGCAGAAGGATATCCTGAAAAGAGATATTATGGTGGATGTAAATATGTTGATATGGTTGAGAAAATTGCCATTGAAAGAGCATGTAAACTTTTTGAGGCAGAGCATGCAAATGTTCAGCCACACTCTGGAAGTCAGGCCAATATGGCTGTCTATTTTTCTGTTTTAAAACCAGGAGATAAGATTCTTGCTATGGATATAAGTTCTGGTGGTCATCTTACTCATGGTATGAAAGTAAATTTTTCAGGTATGCTTTACCAAACAACTTTCTATTCTGTTGATAAAGATACAGAACTTATTGATTATGAAAAAGTTATGGAAATTGCAATAAAAGAAAAACCTAAAATTATTGTTTGTGGCTATAGTTCCTATTCAAGAAAGATTGATTTTGAAAAGTTTTCACAAATTGCAAAAGAGGTTAATGCTTATCTTCTCTGTGATATAGCACACATTGCTGGTTTAATAATAGCAAATTTACATCCAACACCAATTAACTTTTCAGAATTTGTTACTTCTACAACTCATAAAACATTGAGAGGACCAAGGGGAGGACTTATATTATGTAAAGAAGAATTTAAAGAAAGAATAGACAGTATTGTAATCCCTGGAATTCAAGGAGGTCCATTAGTTCATGTAATTGCTGCAAAGGCAGTCGCTTTTAAAGAAGCAATGACAGAAAAATTTAAAAAATATCAAGAACAGATTGTAAAAAATTGTAAAAAATTATGTCAAAAATTGAAAGAAAAAAAATATAGAATTGTAAGCGATGGAACAGAAACACATCTATTTGTTATTGACTTAAGAAATAAAGGATTAACTGGTATACAGGCACAAGAAATTCTTGAAAAAGTTGGGATAATAACTAATAAAAATTTAATCCCATTTGACCCACTTTCTCCTACTATAACAAGTGGGATAAGAATAGGGACCCCTTGTATCACAAGTAGAGGGATGAAAGAGAAGGAAATGGAAATAATTGCTGACTTTATTGATGAGACATTAAAAAATAGAGATAATGAAAAAATATTAAAAGAAATAAAAAAGAAAGTGAGGAGATTTGCAAGTGAATACCCAATCTAT
>JAMWCA010000102.1 GCA_023819545.1 Candidatus Omnitrophota bacterium | reverse complement strand
GGTTTTGAATGTCAATTTATAAAAGAACTTGCATGGAGAGAGTTTTGGTATCATATAAAGTTAAACTTTCCTGAATTAAAAAACCTTGAATTTCAGGAAAAAAGGCGAAATATTCAGTGGCAAAACAAAGATGAGTTAATTGATGCTTTTATAAATGCAAAAACAGGGTATCCCATAGTAGATGCTGCTATTATTCAACTCAAAACAGAAAACTGGATGCATAATCGTGCAAGAATGATTGTAGCAAATTTTTTAACAAAGGACCTTCTTGTTGATTGGAGAATAGGAGAAAAATTTTTTATGGAATATCTTATAGATTATGATGAAGTAGTAAATACAGGAAATTGGCAATGGAATGCTTCAGTTGGACCAGACCCAAGGCCTCTTAGAATATTTAATCCAATATTACAAGCAAAAAAATTTGACCCTCAAGGTATATATATTAAGAAATATATTCCAGAACTTAAAGACCAACCTATTAGTTTTATTCATGACCCACTGAATTATAAATTAAAATACTATAAACCAATTGTTGACCACTTCAAACAAATTTCATTATTTAGAAGAATATATTTTAAGAACTTTTAGTGAGTCATTGTTTCTCTTTATCTCTCAGTAACCACCTCGTAAATAAACAGAGGGAAAAAAGCTCCGGTGGTAGGATTCGAACCTACAACCTTGCGGTTAACAGCCGCCTGCTCTACCGTTGAGCTACACCGGAAATTATATTATTATACCCTTTTTGGGAATATTATACAAGATTTAGGTATTCCTTTGGGAATATGTTGTTAAGCCCAAGTATACAATATGGGTCAAATATTTTTTTTATTTTTACCATATCAAGTATTCCATTTTTTCCATACATAATTTCAAGATATTTATGTTTTAATTTTCCAATTCCATGTTCAGCAAATCCACTTCCGCCAAGAGTTACTGCTTTTTTAACTGAATCTTCGTAAATTTTATATGCTCTTTCTTTTTGTTTCGCATCTATAGGAAATAAATTAAAATGCAAATGGTTCTCTCCGATATGTCCAAAAAGAATTGTGTGTATATCAGAATTTTCTTCCATAACTTTTCTGTAAAATCTGTAAAATTCTTCAAATCTCTCTTCTGGGACAGATGCATCAACTGCTATTTTTTGACAGTTTATTTTTTTGAAATAAGAATTAATATTTTCAGGAAGTTTATGTCTGAATTCAATAAGTTTTTGATAATTTTTAGGGTCTTCTCCTATGACTGTATCAACTACTTTTATTTCTTCAGCAATTTCAATCCATTTTTCAATTTTTTCTGTATCATTGGTTCCTTCAACATATATTGCACAAGTATCGTCAGGAATAAAATTAAAATCATCTTTTAAAAATAAAAGTGATTTTTTATCAAAAAATTCAAGGGAAAAAATTTCAAGTTGGTCTTTTTTTTCCTTAATTTCCTTTACAATATCTAATATTCTTTCATCTTCTTTCAAAAACATTATTATAATAAATCTTTGGGGTAATTGTTCAATTAAAGAAAGATCAACTTCTGTAATTATCCCAAGAGTTCCTTCAGAACCAATAATTAAGTCAATTCCATCCATCCCCTCTTTTGAATAATAACCAGCAGAACATTTAACATCAGGGGTTCTATAACAAGGTAGGGGCACTTTGAAAATGCCATAATCTATAAATCCATCTTTTTCAAAAATTTCTCCTCTTTTTATTTCTAAAATATGTCCAGTTGTAAGTATCATTTTTATTCTTTTTATATATTTTCTTGTTGGACCAAATCTAAAACTATACTCACCTGAAGCATTAGTAGCCACATTACCACCAATAAAAGCAGTTGTTTCTGTTGGAAATGGAGGATAAAAAAGTCCAAATTTCTCAATCTCTTTTAAAAAATCATTTACAATAACCCCACTTTGTAAAGTTGCTAACTTTTTTTCTTTATCAATCTTTATTATTTTGTTAAGATTTTCTGTTGAAATTATATAGCCAGAATCTGGTATCCTTCCGGCAACAGTTCCAGTGCCTCCTCCTGAGATAGTCAAAGGAATTTTTTCTCTCCTGCATATATCAAAAACTTCAAAAATTTCATCTTCTGTCTCGGGTATAAAAACTTTATCTGCTTTACCATTTTTAAAATTAGAAGAATCTTCAAGATAAGATAAGATTTCATCAAAATTTTCTTTTACTTTCATTTTATACCAATTAGTTTTATATTATTTTTCTTACACTCTTCTATAACTTTTTCTTTTTCAAGAATTATTGTTTTTTCTGCTTTAATTGCAATAACTCTGCCAAAAGTTTTTTTTATATTTTTAATCGTTTCCATCCCAATTGTTGGTAAATCAAATCTTAAATCCTTATCATCACTACATCCCTTAACAAAAACAAAATCCTTAACATAATTCCCTATCCTTTTTATAAACTCATCAGTTCCTTCAATCCCTTCTACTCCAAGAATCATACCATTTTTTAGTATTATTGATTGACCTATTTGATATTTTAAAATATCTTTTAAAACAGAAAAACCATACTTAACATCTTCAATTTCCTGTTCATTAAGTGGAAAGGTATAAACTTTATCTTCAGCAATTTCTTCTTTAAAAACTTCTGTTTGAGGTAACACCTTTAATCCGTATGATTCTAAAAAATCAACAATTTTTTTCATAATTTCTTCTGGTTTTAATCTTCCTATTTGGGATAGGAAATTTTTTGCAGTTGAATGTAAATTTTCAAAAGGTAAACTGCCTTTAACTTTCCCTGCAAAAAAGATGAATTCAATTTTATTCTTTTTTATAAAATCAAAAAAAGAATAAAAATTTGCATCTTTTACAATAAATGAATTAAATTTCTTTGATTCAGAAAAGGAGAATGGGAAAAGATTGTATTTATCATTTAGTTTTAAAAATGAGTAATCAGAAAAGAAATCATCACTTATTAAAATTGCAAGATTTTTTTTCATCTTACTCTTTCCCTTGCAATTCCTCTTTCTGATGATTTTATGAATTCAATTATATCTTGGATTTCCTGACAACTATTCATCTGTTCAAGTCTTTTCAATGCTTCAGTAGTATTTAAACCAGATCTAAAAATAATCTTATAAGCATTCTCTAAAATCTCTATTTTTTCTTTTGAAAAATTCCTTCTTTTAAGTCCAATTACATTTATTCCGTAAGGTCTTGCAGGATGTCCATCTGCTATAATATAAGGCAATATATCCATTGTAACTTTTGATGTCCCACCAATTATTGAATGTTTTCCAATTTTACAGAATTGATGAACTCCAGTAAGTCCACCAATGATAGCATAATCTTCAACCACTACATGGCCTGCCAAAGCAGCATAATTTGCCATAATAACATTATTTTTTATTACACAGTTATGTGCAATATGACAATAAGCCATTATTAAGTTATTATCTCCAATTTTAGTTTCCTCTCCTCTTGAAGTCCCTGGGTTTATAGTTACAAATTCTCTAATTATGTTATTTTTCCCTATTCTTAAATAGGTAATCTCTCCTTTATATTTGAGGTCTTGTGGAATACTGCCTATTATTGCTCCAGTAAAAATTTTTGTATTTTCACCTATTTCTGTATAACCCTGGATATGAACAAATGGACCAATTTTACAATTATTGCCAATCTTCGCATTGCCTTCAATAACTGCATAAGGTCCTATTTCAACATCTTCTCCTATTTCAACTTCTGGTGATATAATTGCTGTTGGATGGATCTTTCTCATTTTATGGCTCGACAACAGTAAACATTAAAAGTGCTTCTGCAGCGAGTTTACCATCTACATATGATTTACCTTGGATTTGACCTACTTTACTTTTCAGTTTAACAACTTCAACTTCAATCAATAACTGGTCTCCTGGTCTTACTGTTCTTCTAAATTTTACTCTATCCACACTCATAAAATAGGCAAGTTTACCTTTATTTTCTTCCTTGCTTAACATTAAGACACCACCTACCTGCGCCATTGCTTCAATTATTAAAACCCCTGGCATAACAGGTTTGCCTGGAAAATGTCCTTCAAAAAACCATTCATTTACAGTAATATTTTTTATACCAATTGCCCTATTTTCATTAATCTCTATTATCTTATCAATAAGCAAGAAAGGATATCTATGAGGAATTATTTTTTGTATATCCTCAATCTCAAGTTGATTGGTTGAAATTGAAGCATAAACAGGAGAAGCAACTCCACTTATTTTTTCTCTTTTAATAAGTTCTTTTATCTTTCTTATCAATTTTGTATTTATTGAATGACCACTTTTAATTCCAATAATATGAGCAACAAAATATTTACCAAGTAAAGCAATATCTCCAATTAAATCTAAAATTTTATGTCTTACAGGTTCATCTTGAAATCTAAATTCATTGTTTATAACTTTATCTTTATCAATAATAAGAGTATTTTGATATGTAGAACCCTTACCAAGTCCCATATTTCTCAACTGTTCTACTTCTTCTTTCAAACAAAAAGTTCTTGCTGGAGATATTTCTTTTTCATAAACTTCAGGGGTGATAATAAAAGAAGCAAATTGAGAATTTATAAGTGTATTAGGATAATCAAGTGTATATGAAATTTTAAATTGTTTATCTGGTAGAGCAATTATATGTGAGTTATTTGCAGAAATATAAATTGGTTCTTTCAGGTAAAAGACCTCTTTCTCTTCTGGATATTCCCTTATACCTGCCATTTTTATCAATTCAACAAATTCATA
>JAMWCA010000101.1 GCA_023819545.1 Candidatus Omnitrophota bacterium | reverse complement strand
TCTCCTGCAAGATTAAAAACTTCTTCATCAATTTTTATGTAAGGTTTACCACTTTCTATTGTTATTGTTTTTTCAAGGTAAAAAGGAGTTCTATAGGTATATACATAAAATTTAATTGATATTTTTTCTCTATTATCTTCAAGTATCTTATATTCCCATGGTAATAAAGAAACTTCCCCATGAAGACCTAAAATTGCTCCTTTATATTCACAAATTAGTCCTCCATTTGGAAAGATTTCCTGCCATCCGCCTGGATAATAATCAATAAAACTTCCAATTTTTGATGGTGCTGTTTGAATTAACTTTGAAGACCAATATAAAGGGATTGGACTTCTCCACATAAAATCTATATCCTTTTCCTTATAAAGAAATTCAACTATATCAGTCCCCTTATCAACAAGAATTTCAACCCTTATAACTTCGTTTTCAATATAAATGGTTCTATATCCTTTCCATTCAAATTCAATAAATCTACAACCATTATTCCTGTTCAACATTTGCTATCCCTTCTGCAAAATACGTGTTTTCATCCATCAAATATCTCCTAAATCCAGCAAATCTCTCTTTAAAATATCTTTCACTTAAAGAACTTATAACCACTCTTTTTAAAGTATAACTTGCATGGATAAAGAGGTCATTTCCAAGATATATACCAACATGTCCAATTCTACCTCCTCTTTTAAAGAATACCAAATCTCCTGGTAATGCTTCTTCTTTTTTTATTTCAATTCCATTTTTATATTGAAGAGAAGAATTTTGAGGTAGTAAAATTCCAACTGTTTTGTAAACAAGACGAGTTAATCCAGAACAATCAAGTCCAGTTTTACTCTCGCCACCATAAACATATTTACTGCCAAGATAGTTAAAAACTTCATCAATTAATTTTATTCTTAGGTTTGGATTTGGTCTGCTTTCTATAGTTGTCTCTTTATTTATCTCCTCATCAAGAATTTCTTTTGGCGGAATAACAATTATCTGTCCAACTTTCAAATCTTCTCTTCTAATCAGATTTGCTTGTAAAAGTTTATCAGGTTCTATACCAAATTTTTCACTTATTGATTCTATTGTATCCCCCTCAGAAATTTTATAATATATTTTCTTAGAAACGTTAACTATAGATTGTATTTCATCAGGGTTAATTTCTTTTTTTTCATTTTCTTCTATCTTTTTATATCCAACAATGATTTTTTGTCCTGGATTGATTGTTGAAGTTTTAAGGTTATTCAATTTTTTTAATTGAGCAACTGAAATGCCGAACTTTTTTGATATTTTGTATAGGTTATCTCCTTTCTGCACAATGTAATATTGTTTCTCAAGATTTGCTTTTGTTCCTACAACAGTTTGTTTCTCACTAACAGTATTTTTTTCCTTTTTCTCTACAATAATTTTTTGACCCGGATATATTGTTGAACTTTTTAGATTGTTTAATTTTTTTAATTCTTCAGTTGTCTTACCATATTTTTTTGCAATTAAGTAAAGGTTTTCGTCCTTTTTAACTGTATGATAAATAGTAATAATGTTACTGTATAAATTAAGTGATAAAAAAATAGTAAAAATTATTAATTTTTTTGTAATCACTAAACACCTCCTTCTTCTAAAAGTTCTATTATTTCTTTTTTCTTTTCTTCAAAATACTCATCTATTTTTGATTTTAAACCCTCAAGATTTTCAAGTTTCTCTATTCTTTTTTTAAGTTCTTCTTGTTCGTCAAGGATTAATTTAAAAATTTTTAATATTGGATCAGGAAGTTTATCATGGTCAAGGTCAATCTTTTTTTCTCTTTTTTCGACAACTCTTGCAGGAACTCCCACAACAGTTGTTCCTTCTGGAACATCCTTTATTACAACGCTTCCTGCACCAATTTTTGCTCCATCTCCAACTTTTATTGGACCAAGTAAAATTGCTCCAGCTCCAATAACAACATTATTTCCAATCGTTGGATGTCTCTTTTCCTTTTTAAAAGATGTTCCTCCAAGAACAACTCCTTGGTAGATTAAAACATCATTCCCTATCTCTGCAGTTTCTCCGATAACAACTCCCATTCCATGATCAATAAAAAATCTGTCACCAATTTTTGCACCCGGATGAATTTCTATACCTGTTAAGAACCTATTTATATGAGAAATTATTCTTGCAAGTGTTTTTTCTCCTTTTTTCCAAAAAAAATGGGCGATACGATGTAACCATATTGCGTGTAAACCTGGATAACTTGTGATAACTTCAAAAGTCGTTCTTGCTGCAGGGTCTCTTTCAAAAACAACTTTGATATCTTCCTTTATTCTTTTAAACATTTTTGAAAATTAAAATTGATGGATTTTCAATAATATCTTTAACCTTTTTATAAAAATTTGCTGCATAAACACCATCAATAACTCTATGGTCAAAAGAAAAGGAAATATACATATAATTTTTAATAATAACTCTTTCATTTTCAACAAAAACACCTTTTTCAATTTTTCCAACGCCCATTATAGCAACACCAGGAGGATTAATAATTGGATAAAAGTTTTCAATTTCATACATTCCAAGATTTGATATAACAAAATTTGTTCCTTTTATATCTTCTTCTTTTAATTTCCCATCCCTTGCTCTTTTTACAAGTTCTTTTCTTTCTTCTGAAATCATTTTTATCGTTTTAGTATTTGCATTTTTTATTGAACCAACGACAAGACCATCATCAATGCTTATTGCAAGTCCTATATCAACATTCTTATAAATTCTTATCTCATCATCTATTACACTTGCTCCTATTAATGGAAATTCTTCAATAACTCTTGAAAGTAAAAAAATTAAAAAGTCAGTTAAAGTGTACTTTTCTCCCTCAATTTCTTTTAATTCTTTAATTTTTAAAAGATTATCAACTATTACCTTCCCTTGAAAATAAAAATGGGGAATATTCTGTTTGCTCTCTTTTAATCTTTTTGCTATTATTTTTCTTAAAGGAGACCATTGGATAACTTGATATTCTTCTTTTATTTCTTCAGATTTTTCAGTTATTTTTTCTTCAACTTCTTTTTTTGTTTTTTCAATATAATCAAGTATATCTTTTTTTTCAATCCTTCCTTCTGGTCCAGACCCCTTAATTTTTGTTATGTCAATTTTATATTCTTCTGCTAATTTTTTTGCAACTGGACTTATTTTTATCCTTTCTTTTTCACTTTCTTCTGATTCTTTAATAATTGTTCTTTCTATTTTTTCCTCTATCTCTAATGGTTCATCTAAAGTATCAGTCATATAAGCAATTACAGTTGTAACAGGTATTGGTTGATCACCGGGTTGAAAAAGGATTTTTCTCAAATAACCTGAATATGGACTTTCAACCTCAAAATTTGTTTTATCACTCATAACTTCAAATAATATTTCTCCTTTTTCAACTTTATCACCTTCCTTTTTTTTCCAACTTACAAGATATCCTTCTTCCATTGTTTCACCAAGTTTTGGCATAATTATTTCTTTTTTCATTTTAAAACTCCTTTATATCATTTTAACATTTCTTTAACTGCTTTACAAATTCTATCTACATCTGGAATTGCTAATTTCTCAAGGACTGGACTTTTAGGCATTGGGACATCAGCACCTGCAACTCTTACAATTGGAGCATCAAGATAATCAAAAGCATTTTCTATTATCTGCATTCCTATTTCAGCACCTGTTCCACCTGTTTTACAATCTTCTTCAACTATAATTACTCTATTTGTTTTTTTGACTGATTTAACAACTGTTTCTATATCCATTGGAAGGAGCGTTCTCAAATCAATAACTTCAACACTTATACCTTCTTCCTTTTCAAGTATTTCAGCTGCCTGTAAAGAAAATAATACCATTCTTGAATAGGTAACAATCGTAACATCTTTCCCTTCTTTTTTAACGTCAGCAACACCTATTGGAATAAGGTATTCTTCTTCAGGGACTTCTCCTTTCGTGTTATATAGCATTTTATGTTCTATAAATACGATAGGATTATCATCTCTTATTGCTGATTTCAATAGACCCTTGGCGTCATAAGGAGTTGAAGGCATAACAACTTTAATTCCCGGGATATGGATAAGCCACGCTTCTAAACTTTGAGAATGGTGTGCTCCAAGAGTTCTTCCAGCACCACCTTCTGTTCTAATTACAAGCGGAACTGTGCATTTTCCACCAAACATATATCTTATTTTAGCAACTTGATTGTTTAATTGGTCCATACATAGCCCTATAAAGTCAATATACATGATTTCTGCAACCGGTCTCATCCCTGTTAAAGCAGCTCCAAGAGCAGTTCCAACGATAGCATTCTCAGAAATTGGAGTATCTATAACCCTTTCATCTCCATATTTTTGCCATAGTCCTGCTGTAACACCATATGCACCACCATAAATAGCAATATCTTCTCCAAATAAAAAAACTTTTGGGTCTCTTGCCATTTCTTCATCAAGTGCTTCGTTTAATGCTTGTCTATATGTTATAATTCTCATATAAACTCCTTTTTTTAAGCATAAAGGTCAGTATAAAGTTCTTCTGGTTCAGGGTATGGACTTTTTATTGCATAATCCACTGCCTCTTCTATTTCTTTCTTTACTTCTTCTTCAATTTGATTTATTTCTTGTTCTGTTAATATTCCCATCTCTTTCATTTTATTTGAGAAAATTATAATTGGGTCTCTTTCTTTCCAGAATTTTTCTTCCTCTCTTGTTCTATAAACTCTTGGATCGCTTCTGCTATGTCCGTAATATCTATATGTATTTGCAACTATGAAACTTGGACCATTTCCCTCTCTTGCATAATT
>JAMWCA010000100.1 GCA_023819545.1 Candidatus Omnitrophota bacterium | reverse complement strand
GTAACTTTGATAGATAAAAATGGGATTGTAATTGTTGATTCAAGACAAAATTCAAAGTTAATGGAAAACCATAAAGATAGACCTGAATTTATTGAAGCCATTAAAAAAGGTTATGCAAAATCTATTAGATTTAGTCCAACTTTTAAACAAAATATGTATTATTATGCTGTTTATTTAAAGGAAAGAGGTATTGTTTTAAGATTAAGTTCTGATTTAAAATCAATTACAGATTTATTTTCTTTAGTAAAAAAACCTTTTGTAATTTTAATTTTTATTTTTGGTTTAATTTTTTCTTTTTTATACTTCTTAATCTTATATGTTGCAGCAAAAAAATTTGGTCTAATTGAAAACTTTATTAATGATTTAGCAATTAAAAAGGAAGCAAGGGAATTACTTGAGCTAAAGTTTAGTGGATTAACAAATGTTGTAAAAAATCTAAATGAAATTAGTAAAAGATTAATCAGTAAATCTAAATTGGAAAGTATTGAGGATTGGTTTTTCAAAATAATTGAATTTATAGAAGACCCGATTGTTATTTTAGATTTAAAAGGTAAAATTATAAATTACAATTTAAGTTTTGAGAGATTGACAAAAAGAGGTATTAGAGATAAATATTTTTGGGAAGCGATTGAAAATTTTGAAATAAATGAAATAATAGAAGAAACAATTAAATTTAAAAATAATCTTCTCAAAGAAATTCAGATTATGGGGAAATGGTATTTATCAAAAACAATTTACTTAGAAGAAATGCAGAATATCTTGTTATTTTTGTTTGACATATCATTAAGTAAAGAAATTGATAAAATCAGGAAAGATTTTATTGTAAATATATCTCATGAGTTAAAAACTCCTATGACAGTTATCAAAGGATATATTGAGACAATTGAGGAAAAAGTTAAAGATGAAGAGTTAAGAAATTTTGTGAATATTATTAAAAAACAGACCGATAGATTAATAAA
This sequence comes from Candidatus Omnitrophota bacterium, assembly GCA_023819545.1. Classification (GTDB taxonomy): domain Bacteria; phylum Ratteibacteria; class UBA8468; order B48-G9; family JAFGKM01; genus JAMWDI01. The sequence goes on along the minus strand of JAMWCA010000100.1, from coordinate 3,853 downwards.
AATTGTAGAAAATATAATCACTTTATCTAAAACAGAATTGCAGAAAATAGAACTTGAGGATGTAGATATAAAAGAAGAAATAAAGTCAATATATGAATTGTATAAGAAAAAGGCAGAAGAAAAGAATATTCAATTTGTATTAAATATTTCAGATGTTGGTTTAATAAAAGGAGACAGGTTTAAACTTGGACAGGCAATTATCAATCTTGTTGATAATGCAATAAAATTTACAGATAAAGGGAAAGTTGAGATAAGTGTAATGAGAGATGAAAAATACTTAATTATTAAAGTAGAAGATACTGGAATAGGTATTCCTAAGGAAGAATTACCAAAAATATTTGATAAATTTTATGTTGGTGAAAAAAAGAAATTTAAATCTGGCACAGGACTTGGTCTTTCAATAGTTAAAAATATTATTGAATTACATAATGGCAGAATAGAGGTTGAAAGTAATTTAAATCAAGGGACTAAATTTATAATCTACCTTCCATATTAAATTCACCTTAATTTTTAACCAAATTTTAACAAAATTTTAAATTTTTTTTAATTGTTTTCTCATATTATTTTTTAAAATGATAAAAATTGAAAATTATTTTCCGTTAGTTAAAAAAATTGTAAAAAAGTATGAAAATACTGGAGTAGAAAAAGAAGATTTGTTTCAAGAAGGATGCATAGGGTTGATTAAAGCTAAAAATAATTATAAAGAAGGAATGAATGTCAATTTTTCAACCTATGCAACTTATTGGATTAAAAAATACATTATACAGAGTATTGAGAAATCTAAAAAACAGAAAATTTTTCTAAAGAAAGAAAGTTTCCTAAATATCTATTACAATTCTTATTCTCAAATTTCTTTACCATCTATAGATGAGTTGAATTTAAATCTATTATCTAAAATTGAAAAAAAAGTTATAGAGAAATTTTATTTAGAACAGAAAACATTAAATGATATATCAAAAGAGCTAAATATCCCAAGAGAAAAAGTAAGACAAATAAAACAAAAGTCATTAATTAAATTAAAAAAATTTCACAAAAATTTAACCAATCCTTTAAAAAAAATTAACAAAAAATCTGTAACTTATATTTAAAGGAGAAAAAATGAATTTAGAAAAATTAAAAATTAGAAGAAAGGAGGTGATGCAATATGAGGGTGAGAAATTTAGTTATAACTTAAATAAAAATTTTACAAAATCAAAAAGGGAGGAAAATCTATGGTTATGGAAAAAATTAAAACTATTGTTTTTTTATTTATTATAAGTTTCTCTTTTCTAATAGCAGGAGAAATTGATATTCTTCTGAACAAATTAATTAATAAAGGTATAATCACAAAGGAAGAAGCAAATGAAATAAAACAAGAAATTAAAAAAGAAAAAGAATCTGAAAAAGGTAAATACAGTTTTTTAAAAGATACTAAATTTTCAGGTGATTTAAGAGTTAGGTTCCAAATGGAGAATATTGAAGGAGACCCAAATAGAAATAGAGGTAGATTTAGAGGAAGATTTGGGTTTAAAACAAATCTGGCAGAAAATACAGAAGTTGGATTAAGATTAGCATCAGGGGTAGGAGAACAAACTTCTACAAATCAGACCTTTGAAGATTCTTTTTCTCAAAAAAGTATCTGGATTGACAGGTTTTATGTAAAGCACAAAATAAATAATTTCGGAATAATTGCTGGCAAAATTGAAAATCCCTTTTATTCCACAGATTTGATTTGGGATACAGATATCAATCCAGAAGGTATTGCTTTTACATATCAAAATAATAATTTTTTCACAAATTTAGGAGTTTTTATATTGGATGAATTTAGGAATTTAACAGATGACCCTATGCTATATGGTTTTCAAATTGGATATAAAGGAAAGAACTTTAAAATTGGGTCAGGGATTTACTTAACTAATAATTTAGTTGGTAAAAAGCAGGATGATATAAGTCCTAAGTATAAACCCAAGGGAAATTCTCTTAATAATGGTGAATATATCTATGAATATAAACCAATAAGTATACTATTTGAAGTTACTCCATTTGAAATTGTCAATAAATCATTTAAAATATATGGTGAATATATACAAAATACAGAATCAAATTTGGTAAATAATAAAGGATATTTAATTGGAATTTCGTTGGGTAATTTGAAAGAAAAAGGTGATTTTGAGTTTGGGTACAATTATAGAAGAATTGAAGCAGATGCAACGATGGCAATTTTAAGTGATTCGGATATAAATGGAGGAGGGACATCTTTAAAAGGTCATAAGATTAATTTTGGGTATCAGGTTAGTAAAAATTCTTCATTAGGGGTTACTTATTTTATTGGTAGTCCATTATCTCCAAGGAATGATAAAAGAAATACATTGCAAATTGATTATTTGGTAAAATTTTAAAAAAGGAGGAGAAATGTTAAGAAAAATATTGTTTATTTTAATCGGCGTAATAATATCAGGTAAGATTTATGCACAGGTTGAAATACAGGGAGCTGGTGCAACTTTTCCATTTCCTTTATATTCAAAAATGTTTGATGAATATTATAAAATTTATAAAATAAAAGTAAATTACCAATCAATTGGTTCAGGTGGTGGAATAAGACAATTAAAAGAAAAAACAGTTGATTTTGGAGCAAGTGATGCATTTTTATCTGACGAACAAATGAAAGAATTTGACGATGAGATCATTCATATACCAGTTGCTCTTGGAGCAGTTGTAATTACATATAATCTTCCAGATATAAAAAATCTTAAATTTACTCCTGAGATAATTTCAGATATTTTTCTTGGAAAAATAAAAAAGTGGAATGACAGTAAAATAAAAGAAGTCAATCCAGATATAAGATTACCAGATTTAAACATAACTGTGGTTAGAAGGTCAGATGGAAGTGGAACTACCTTTGTTTTTACAGATTATCTTTCAAAAGTCAGCAATGAATGGAGAGAGAAAGTTGGGTATAGCACAAGCGTAAATTGGCCAGTCGGAATTGGGGGGAAGGGGAATGAAGGCGTTTCTGGTCTTATAAAACAGATTCCTGGTGCTTTAGGTTATGTTGAACTTACATACGCTTTACAAAATAATTTACCAGTGGGAATAATAAAAAACAAATCAGGAAATTTCATCTTTCCATCTGTAGAAACAATCACAGAAGCATCAAATGTTAAACTTCCAGAGGATATGAGAATTTCAATCACAGATACGGAAAGTAAAAATGGTTATCCAATATCTGCATTCACATATATTCTTGTTTACAAAGATTTAAAAAAAGCAAATCCTAAAATGACATATGAGAAAGCAAAAGCAATTTTAGATTTATTATGGTGGATGACTCATGAAGGACAGGCATATAATAAACCACTTCATTATGCACCTCTTGGAAAAAAAGCAGTTGAAAACACTGAAAAATTGTTGAAAAAATTAAATTTTGATGGTAAAATTTTGCTTAAAAAATGAACTGGGAAAAATTTTATAAAAAAATTATGGGAATAGGAGGAGCCGTTATTATAGGGCTCCTCCTTTCTATTTTTATAACTCTTATTTTAAATTCTATTCCATCTATAAAAAATTTTAAGTTTAAATTTATTATTGATAAAATTTGGGACCCTGTTTTTGAAAAATTTGGAGCACTACCTTTTATCGCAGGCACAATATTAACCTCAGTAATATCTTTAATTATTTCAATTCCATTTTCTTTATCTCTTTCCCTTTTTATTGGCGAATATTACAAAGATACCATAATTTCAAAAATATTTGAAACATTCACAGAAATCATTGCAGTTATTCCTTCTGTTATTTTTGGTTTATGGGGACTTTTTTATCTTGCTCCAATTATAAGAAATTTACAATTAAAATTTTCACTTCCTCCAACTGGAGT
>JAMWCA010000099.1 GCA_023819545.1 Candidatus Omnitrophota bacterium | reverse complement strand
GTCCTGATATACCTAAAATATTAGAAATTTTTGATTTTTTTGAATTTAAAAAATTAAAGGAAGTTATAAAAGAAATTTGTCCTGAAATTGATAATATTTTAGATATAGAAAATTACATAGGGTTTTCTACTGGGGAAATAATAAAATATAATGAAATTTTAGAAAATCTTGATAAATATAGAGAAATCCTTGAAAATAAAAATATAAAAAAAATTGGTTTTGACCTTAAAAGTAAAATTGTTGAATTGAAAAACCGAGGGGTTGGATTTGAAAACATTGATTTTGACCTTTCTATTGCAAAACACCTTACTGGGAAAATAATCTATGATAGAGATATATTCAAATTGAAAAGTAAATATGAGAACATTTTGACTGAATTAAATATGTATAAACTTTTTATAGAGGTTGAAATGCCTCTTATTGAAGTTCTAACATGGTTAGAAATCAATGGTATAAAAGTTGATATTGAATATCTAAAACAATTGAATGAAAAGTTCAACAAAGAAATAGAAGAAATCATAAATAAAATTTACTCCTTAAGCGGTGAGATTTTTAATCTTAATTCTCCTTCTCAAGTTGGTGAAATACTTTTTGAAAAATTAAAATTACCAATAATCAAAAAAACAAAAACTAACTATGCAACAGATATTTATGTTTTAAAGGAACTTTCATCTTTACATCCTTTACCAAAATATATCCTTGAGTATAGGGAAATACACAAAATTAAATCTACATATATAGAAGGACTTTTAGATTCTGTTAACAAAAAAACAGGAAGAATTCACCCTAATTATAGTCAAATTTCTACTTCAACTGGAAGATTGACTTGTTCAAATCCAAATTTACAAAATCTACCAATAAAAACTCAAAAAGGAGGATTGGTAAGAAAGGCATTTTGTGCAGAGAAAGATAATTTACTTATTTCTTTTGACTATAGTCAGATAGAACTGAGAGTCCTTGCACATTTCTCAGAAGACCCTGTTTTAATAGATGCATTTGAGAAAGATAAAGATATTCATTCTGAAACTGCTGAACTTATTCTTGGTTCAGATTCTCTTTTTTCTCCCCTAAATTTTAGCGAACTTACAAAAGAAGAAAAAAGAAGAATTGCAAAAACAATAAATTTTGGGATTATATATGGAATAAGTCCTTATGGATTATCTCAAGAACTTGGAATATCAGTTGAAGAGAGCGCAAATTTTATTGAAAAGTATTTTGAAAAATTTAAAAAAGTTAAACTCTATATTGAAAGTATTATCAAAAAAGCTGAAGAAAATGGGTATGTGGAGACATTATTAAAAAGAAGAAGATATATACCTGAATTAAAAAGTTCCAATAAAAATGAAAGAGAATTTGGAAAAAGAGTTGCAATAAATATGCCAATTCAGGGGACATCTTCTGAAATAATAAAAGTAGCAATGAATAGAATATATCAAAGATTTAAAGATGAGAATTTAAAAAGTAAACTCGTTTTACAAATTCATGATGAACTTTTGTTTGAGGTATTACCTGATGAAGAAAATAAGGTTATAGAGATTGTGAAAGAAATTATGAAAAATGCAATAATTTTGAATGTCCCTATTAAAGTAGATATCAAAAAGGGTAAAAATTTTCTTGAAATGGAGGAAATAAAATGATTGACAAAAAAATTTATTTATTTAAAAATATATTTATGAACAGAAAAAAAGTTTTTTTAATAATACTTCTATTAAGATTCTCTTCTTATTCTTATTGGGAATGGACACCTCAAACAAAAAAGTGGATAAATCCTAAATATGCTGTGAAAGATACTTCAAAAGAACAATTTGAATATGCTGAACAATTTAGGAAAAATGGCGATATTGAATCTTCTATAAGAGAACATAAGAAATTACTAAAACATTATCCAAAATCAGAATATGCAGCATCTTCTTGTTTTATACTTGGTAATATTTATAAGGAAAAAGGTGACTATAAAAAAGCATTTGATTATTATCAAAAAATTGTAGAAGAATATCCTTCTTCACCACTTGTCATTTCTGCAATAAAACTTCAATCAGAAATAGCAGAAAAAAGATTAACAGTTAATAGAGGATTGTTTTCTGGTATTTTTAAAAATACAGAAGAAAAGGCAAAATTTATGAATAAAGTTATAGAAAACAGTCCATATGAAGCAGAAGTAGTAAATAGAATGTTTAAACTGGCAAACTTTTATTATAATGTAAAAGAATATGATAAAGGGATAGAGGTTTTAGATAAAATAATAAAAAATTTCTCAGAAACAACCTATGCAGAAGAAGCAAAATTTTTAAAAATAAAATATTCTCTAAATTCAATATCTGAAGTATCTTTTGATACAGACACTATAGAAGAAATAAAACAACTGATAAATGAATTCCTAATTGAATATCCAAACAGTAAATTCAAAGATGAAATAAAAAGTATAGAAATTGCTCTTAATGATAAAGAAGCAGAAAAATATTATCAAATTGCAAAATATTATGAAAGAGCCGGAAAGAAAAAAAGTGCGATATATTATTACAAAAAATTAATCACTCTTTTCCCAGATACAAAATATGGGAAAATTGCTAATGAAAAAATTAATAAGGGTATGTAGTTTTTTTTTATTATTAACTTCCTGTTATATAAATAAGAATGTTTCAGAAAAAAATAAAATATATTTAGAAAAAATTGAAAATCTTACTAATCAATCCATTTTAAATTCTCTTATTAACAAAAAATTAAAAGAAACAATACTTAATTACCCCGATTTTGTCATTACAAACCTAAAAGAAAATTCAGATTATATACTTCTCATCAAGATTCTTAAATATGAAAGAATACCACTTTTTTTTGATAAAAAAGATTTTGACAACATAGTTGGTGTAAAACATAGAATTGAATTTAATATTGAAGTGAAAAGGAAAAATAGTATTATTATAAGTAAGAATTTAGCAGAAACTATTTCATCTTCTATTTACAAGGAGTTTAAAGAAGAAGAAATATTTAGCAAACTTTCTGAACAGATTTCAAAAAAAATATATTTTGAACTTCTAAATTTTAAAAAAAATGAAAAATCTAATAGTAATTCTGAGAGATATTGACAAATTAAAAGAGATAGTTAGTGAACTTAAAGAAAAATATAGCATAAATGATTTTGATATAAAGATTTATGATGTTGAAAAAATGGAAATAAAAAGGATAATAAATGAATTTGACTATTATCCAGTATTTTCTGAAAAGTTACTTTTTATAATAAAAAATACAGAAAAAATCTCTAAAAATGATTGTGAAATGCTCTATAATTATATTAAAAAACTCCCTTCTCATATTATCGTTATACTTTATGGAATGTCTATAAATCCTCCTTTTGAAGAAAGTAAATTCAAAAAAGAAATATTATCTCCTGAAAATATATTTTTTAAAGATATCTATAGTTTAAAAGGAACTGACAAAAAAAAGATGATAGAAATTTTAAGAAATTATATCAAAGTTAGAGAAAAAAATTTTACTCCTCTTATAAGTGGCATTGAAATTTATTTAAAAAATATTTTAATCAAAGAAAAAAAATTAACGGAACAAATTATAAAAAAGTTTGAATTACTTCATAATCTTGATTATTTTTTAAAAATAGGGATAGTTGAACCTGGTGCGGAATTAGAAATATATCTTTTTAGTTATTTTTTTTCAAGTTCTAACTGAATTCTATATTTTTTAATGAATTTCATCAACCTGCTTTTTTTTCTTGCACCATTATTTTTATGTATGATTCCTTTTGCAACAGCTTTGTCAATTTCTTTTATTGTTTCTTTCAAAATTTTATTAAAATCTGGATTGTTATTTAAAATTGCTTCTTTTGTTTTTTTAATTAATGTCTTTATTTTTGATTTTATCATTTTATTCCTTAATCTTCTTTTTATTTCTTGTCTTTGTCTTTTTAAAACACTTCTTTTTTTCTTAGCCATATATCCTCCCTTAATTTGATGTATAATATATCATAGAATAAACCATTAATCAAGTTTTTATGTCTAAATAATAATGATAGATGAAAAGAAATTTGAAGAATATTATTTAACTTACGCAAATAAAATTTATGGATTGGCTTTTAAATTGTTAAACAACCATGATGACGCTTTAGATATAGTTCAAGAATCTTTTTTTCGTGCTTATAAAAATCGGAATAATTTTAAAGGTCTTTCAAAATTTACAACTTATCTTTATAGAATAGCAGTTAATTTATCATATGATTTTTTAAGAAAAAAATATAGAATAAAAAAAATTGAAAATTTAAACTATGAAAATTTTTCATCTTATAGCAATAGAAGTAATTTTGAAGATTGTATTCACTATGATGATATAGTAGAAAAAATAGAAAAAGAAGTAGATAATTTAACGGAAAAACAAAAAATTGTTTTTATTTTAAAAACATATGAGGGGTTAACTTATCAAGAGATTGCAAATATTTTAAAAAGTAGAATCGGAACAGTTAAAGCAACATATTTTCAATCATTACAAAAAATAAGAGAAAATTTAATAAAGAAAGGGGTGATAAAAAATGAAATGTAAAAATGTAGAAAAAAATATTTTAGATTTTATTGAAGGAAAAGCAAAGGAAAAAGAGAAAATTAAACAGCATTTAGAAAAGTGTAATAAATGTAGAAATTTATACAATGATTTTATATTGATTTTAAATAATTCAAATAAAATTACAATACCAAGTTTTGACGAAAATTTCTGGAAAGCAAGAATAAGATATATTGAAAGAAAAAGGTCTCCTTCTTTTAAATTAAAACCCTTAATTGTAAACATCTCCCTTCTTTTAGTATTCCTTTTAACTTTTTTGTTTACAAGAACATATAATTCAAATTTAAAAAAATCTCTATCTACTGCAAAGATTGAAATTATAAATTATGAATTGCCCTTTACAGAAGATGAGCTTTTACAAAATTTAGAATATATTAACGAAGAAGAAGTAGAAAAAATAATTGATATAATTTTTAAGGGCTT
>JAMWCA010000008.1 GCA_023819545.1 Candidatus Omnitrophota bacterium | reverse complement strand
ATTTCCTTAAGAATAAAATCGTAATAAGTATAACAAGTATTCCCGCAGTAATTGCTGTATTAATAAGGTTCTTTATTGTTCTTATAATTATTTCAGAAGAATCAAAAACAATTTGAATATCAATATCTTTTGGTAAATAATTTTTTAATTCTTCTATTTTCTTTTTTATATTATTGGCAACAATAACAGTATTTCTTCCTGACTGTTTTTGAACAACAAGAACAATCGCATCTTTTCCGTTTAAATAACCTTTTGATTTTTCTTCTTCAAAATGGTCTTCAATTTTAGCAATCTCTTTAAGATATAGATTCTCGTTCCCTGTACTTAAAATCAGAATATTTTCTATCTCTTCTGGACTTCTAAATCTTCCTTTAACTCTTAAAAAATAATTTCTTCGTCCTGTTTTTATTTCTCCAAGTGGAAAGTCAATATTTTCTTCTTTTAATCTTTGAATTATCAACTCAATTGGAATCCCATAACCTTTAATCTTTTCCCAGTCAAGATAAATCTTTATCTGTCTTTTAAGTCCGCCAAAAAACATAACACTTCCAACACCCTCTGCTTTTTTCAACTGGTCTAAAATCTGCTTATCTGTTATATAATAAAGGTCCTTCCATAATGAGTCAGAAGAAACAGAAATAATAAGAACAGGAGTCATTGCTGTTGAAAATTTAAAAATAAGTGGCTCCTCAGCATCCGGTGCATGCTGATATATTTCGGTTTTCGCAAGGTCAACTTTATCCCTTATATCATTTGTTGCAGCATCAAGGTTTTTTCCCCATTTGAATTTACAACTTACAATTGAAATATTATCTTTTGAAATTGAATTTATTTCATCAAGGTCTTCAACTGTAATAAGACGGTCTTCAAGATATTTTGTAATATCATTTTCAACATCAGAAGCACTTGCACCAGGATAAGGAACAATAACTGTTATAACAGGCACTTCAATATTTGGCATTAAATCAATTGGTATTTTAGGAATTGTAATTAAAGATATTAATAAAATTGCTAAGAAAATCATTAAAATTGTATAAGGCCTTCTTACAGAAATTTCAGGTAATGTCATTTTTCTCCTTTATTATTTTTACTTTTTTCCCTGTATCAAGAATCCCTTGTGATGTAACAATTACTATATCATCTTTATTTAATCCTTCTTTTATTTCTGCATAATTTTCGCCAATCTTCCCTACTTTAATGTAAACCTTTTCAGCAGTATTATCTTTTATTATAAAACAATAATAACTTCCACTTGCAGGTAATTTCATAATTGCATCAAGAGGAACAATAAGTGCCTTTTTTTCGCCTATTAAAATTTTCCCTTTACAATACATCCCTGGTTTTATAATAAATGAACTATTCTCAAGTATAACTTCAACATTTACTGTCCTTGTTTTTTCATCAACAAATGGATAGATTTTTGAAACATTTCCATAAAAAATCTTATCTGGGAAACTATCAATTTTTATTAAAACAGATTGTCCTTTTTTTACTTTACTGATATCTTCAGCAGAAACAGGTAAATTAATCTTAACTTTACTTATGTCAATAATAGAAACAATTGGGACTGACCTCATCATTGAACTTTCTGTTATAAACTCTCCTTCATCTACAAATTTTTCTGCAATAAATCCATTAATCGGAGAATAAATAAATGCTTCATTCAATCTTATTCTTACAAGTTCAAATTGTTTTTTAAGACCTTCTACTTGATGTGAAACAACCTCATACTGTGTTTTTATATCATCAAGTTTTTTTTCAGAAATTATTCCTTCTTTAAATAAATTTGTAAACCTTTCATAGTCCTTTTTTATATTTTCAAGATTTATCATTGCTGCCTTAAGCTGATTTTCTACATTTTCATAATCAATCTTTCTTTTTTTATAATCAATCTGGGCAATAAAGTCACCCTTTTTAACATAGTCACCCTGTTTAACATTCAGTTTTTCAATAAGGCCACTCACTTCTGAATAAATCACAACTTTTTGGTATGGTTCAATCTCTCCTAAACTTTTAATCTCCTCCTTCAGAGTAGTTTCCTTAACTTTTGCAACTTCAACAGGAATTTCTTCTTCATAAAAGATTTGTTTTGTTTTCTCCTGATTTTTATTTCTGTTTAATTGTATAGCAAAGACAATTATTATTAAACCTATTACAAAACCAGTAATTTTCTTTTTTTTCATTTCGCCTCCAATTTTAAGATTCCACTTGCTCTCTCAAGTTCGGAATAAGCAGTTTTATATTCATAAAGAGCATTATAATAATTATTTTTTGCTTCTGTAAGCATCGTCATTGCATCAATTACATCTAATGTTGTTGCCAATCCCTCTTTATAAAGAAGTTCTGCAACTCTTAGATTTTCTTCTGCTACCTCTATATGTTTTTTACTTTCTTCTATTTTATTTTCACTTGCTATAAAGTTTAAATAAGCATTCTTTATTTCAATTTCAATTGAATTTTTTAAGAGTTTATATTGATTTTCAATTTCTTCTTTTTCTTTTTCTGCTTTTTTTATTTTATCTTTTGTTTGTCCCCAGTTCCATATATCATAAGAAAGTAAAATTCCTGCATTCCAGTTTGTATCCCATTTCCCAAAAGAAGATTGTGTTCCTCTCTCAAAATTGTAATTGAAGAAAAAATAAATTTGTGGATATAAATTACTTTTTTCAATATCAATGTTTTTTTGAGAAATTGAAATAATTTTTTCAAAACTCTTTATTTCTTTTCTTTCTTTAAGACCTGTTTCAATCCACCAATTATAATCTTTTTTTTCTTCTTTAACTTCAAGTATATCTTCAACTTCAAATTGATAATCAGGACTTCTATTTAAAATAAAGTTTAGATTTGCTTTTGCAAGTTTTAAATAATTTTCACTCTCTATAATTTTTGTTTCAATATTTTTCAAAACAACCTCTGTTTTTAAAACATCAAGTTTTGTTACAATTCCTTGTTCAAACATCTTTTTTGCATCTATCAAATGTTTTTCAAGATTTTCTTTATATTTTTTACTTGTTTCAACAAACCTTTTTGCTTTTAAAATATTAAAATAATTTTTTTTGACATCCAATATTAAATCTGTTATTTCTTTTTCATAATCAATCTCTGATTTTTCATAATTTTCTTGTGCGACTTTATATGCACTTTCAATTTTTCTTCCTGTAAATAAGGGCTGTTTTAAAGTAAATGTGAAAGTATAAAGATTATCATCTGTAAACTTTATAGGACCAAAGTTGCCAAAATTCACTCCCTCATTATCACCAAGATATTTATAATTAAAAGAAAAAGATAAAGATGGTAAAAGATATTTTCTTGCAATTTCTTTCTGGTAAAATGTTTGAACTATTTTGCTCTTTTTAATTTTTAATTTCAAATTATTTTCAATAGCAATTTTTATACAGTCGTCAAGATTAAGTATCTCTTCTGCAAAAGATAAAGAAAAAATAATTGAAAAAACTATTAAAAGTTTTCTCATCTCTTTATCCCTTCTGTGAAAATTTTAAAAATTACATCTTTCTTTTTGACAAGAGAATAATTTCTTCCGTTTAACATCCACTTATGAATATTTCCATGTAAAATACCAATTAAAGAATAGATTATGTCTTCTAAATCAAGTTTTTTTATTTTATTCTTTTTTATCTGCTTCTCAAAACCCTCTTTCATAAAAGAACCCCATTTCTTAAAAAAATCCATCCAAAATTGCTCAAACCCCTTCCTTTTTATAAATGGTTTTTCCTGAAGTAAAATTTTAAAAAAATCATAATTTTTTTCAAAATAACTTAAGTATATTTCAATACCTTTTCTTAATCTTTCAAAAAAATCATCTATATTACTAGCTTCCTCTTTAACTTTCAACATAAAATTTTCAAACTCTTGTTTAATAATGGAAAAGAATAGGTCATTCTTATCTTTAAAATATAAATAAAAAGTTCCTTTGCCAATTCCTGCTCTTTTAGTAATTTCTTCAACTGTTGTCTTAGAATAACTTTTTTTACTAAACAATTTTTCTGCAACTTTCATAATAACATTTTTTTTATTTTCCATTTTAGTTTGACTGACTAGTCAGTCATTATTATATTTTAAAAATTTTATTTTGTCAAGTATTTTCCAAATCCTTGATATTCCTACATTTTCTTAAATTTTAAATAAAAACAAAAAAGAAAAATTTTTTTAATTTGACAAAATTCAAATAATAGTTTAAAAAATAAAAAAATAAAGGAGGTGAGGAGAGTGGCAAAAAAAGCAACAAAAAAAGCAGCAAAGAAAGTAACAAAGAAAAAATGTGCGAGTAAGAAAAAATGAGAAGGAAAAAGAGAAAACTTAGATGGAGAAGTAAAAAAGCACTCCACAGAAAAAAGCCAACAATGGGTTAAATAAAAAGTTTACTCACTGTTGTTTCAAAATGAATACTTTTTATTGCTTCTCCAAGTAATTCAGAAACAGTAAGGACTGTAAATTTTGAAGACAAAGAAGGATGGTAGATCGTATCAGTAATTATAATTTCTTTAAAGGTAGAATTTTCAAATTTCTTAATTGCATCACCTGAAAAAATAGGATGAGTACAACAACCATAAATTTCAGTAGCACCATTTTTCAATAAAGCATTAGCTGCTTCTATCATTGTATTCCCTGTAGAAATTAAATCATCAACAATAATTGCTTCACAACCTTTTACCTCCCCTATCACATGCATCATTTCAACTTTTTCAGGCGAATCTCTTCTTTTATCAACTATTGCTAAATTACCTGGTAATCTTTTTGCAAATGCTCTTGCCATCTTTACACTCCCTACATCAGGTGCAACAATAACTGGATTTTTAAAATTTTTTTCTCTTAAATACCTTATTATTACAGGAGCAGCAAAAAGATGGTCAACAGGGATATCAAAAAAACCTTGAATTTGTGGTGCATGAAGGTCCATAGTTAAAATCCTATTTGCTCCTGCTGTGACAAGAAGATTTGCAACAAGTTTTGCTGTTATTGGAACTCTTGGCTGGTCTTTTCTATCTTGTCTTGCATAACCATAATATGGGATTACTGCAGTAATTCTTCTAGGAGAAGCTCTTCTTAAAGCATCAAGAATTATAAGCAATTCCATTAAATTTTCATTTACAGGGGGACAGGTTGACTGAATTATAAAAACATCCTTTCCCCTTATATTCTCTTCAATCTTTACACATATCTCACCATCTTGAAATCTATATATTTTTATAGGACTTAATTCTTTTTGTAAATATGCAGCAATTTTTTTTGATAATTCTAAATTTGAATTCCCAGAAAAAATTAAACAACTATCCATCTTTTCTCCTTTTTTTCAAATATCCCTCTGCTTTTTCCATATCAGATAAAGTATTAATCCCAATAGTTTCATAAGGGTCTGGGGTTTGATAAGTTGAAATTTTTTTGTTTTCTGATTTATAAATATTTATTATATCTGTCAAATAATATTCACCTTTTTTTGGATTTGGTTCAATTTTTCTCAAACTTGAAAATAGACCATTTGATTTAAAAACATATACACCAGCATTAACCTCATTTATTTTTTTCTGTTGCTCATTTGCATCTGCTTCTTCTATTATACATATAACTTCCCCTTTTTCATCTCTAAAAACTCTTCCATAGTTGGTTGGGTCATCAAATTTTGCTGTTAAAAAAGTACAATGATTTTTCTCTCTTTCATGTTTTTCTATAAGGGCTCTTATTGTTTGTTCAGAAATAAAGGGGACATCTCCATTAAGAACAACTATATCTCCTTGAAAATCTTTTAAAACTTTTTCTGTTTGTAAAACTGCATGCCCTGTTCCTTTTAATTCTTTTTGCTCTACATATTCAACATTTTCCCCTTCAAGTTCTTTAAAAACTTCTTCTTTTCTAAAACCAACAACTATAATTATCCTTTTGGGATTAATTTTTTTTATTGTTTCAAGTAGGTATTTCAACATTGGTTTTCCAAGAATTTTTGTTATTGTCTTCTGAGTGTTCCCTCCTAACCGTTTTCCCATTCCAGCAGCCAAAATTACAAAACATAAATTTTCATTTTTTTCCATTTTTTTTCTTTTCCTGCCCGGCAAGGACTCGAACCTTGATCCTCGGCTCCAAAGGCCGGTGTGTTACCATTACACTACCGGGCAAAACTTTTTCAGATATAAATTAAATAATGGTTAACTATTAAAAAATTCTATTGTTCTGGATAATTTTTGCTTGTGCCCTTTTTTGTTTTTTCATACTCTTCAAGAACTTTTTTCTGAATATATTCTCTGAAATCGGTCTTTATCGGATGCGCAAGGTCTCTATGTAGTTGAGAAGGAGAAAGTCGCTGCTGATTTAAAGTGTTTAAAGATACACCACAAGAACCGCAAAATTTATGATTTATAGGATTTTTAAATCCACACCTTGAGCAAGGTCTCTGCATTTTTTTACTTGGCATAGCAACAAAAAGACCTCTTTTTCCTTCTATAATCCTTACATCTCTTACTACAAAAGAATTGTCAAAAGTTATTGATGCATAAGCTCTTAACCTACTATTTGGTCTTTCAACAAGAGAAACCCTGACTTCAGTAATTTCCATCTTTCCCTCCTTTTACATGAACACTTTCTACTTTTACTTTTTTCCATCCTTCTAAAAAAATTAAATTTTTTATTTTTGCAACTTCCTCCTTCTCTTTAAACAAACTATATAAAACTCCTCCACTACCACTCAAAAAAAATCTTTTTCCTGTCTTTTTTTCTATTTCAATTCTCACCTCCTTTATTTTATTGTTTAATTCAAAACAAGGTTTTTCAAGACGATTAAACATATTTTCTTCAATTTTATCAATATCCAATTCTTTTATTTTTTCCATAAGGATTTTAACTTTTTCCATTGCTTCTGTCAAATTACCAAACTCTCCCATCTTATCAAGTTTATTATAAACATCTTTTGTGCTTATTGGAAATTGAGGAATTAAAAGTAAATAATAAAATTTAAAATCATCACAAACTGTAACCTTTTCGCCACAGTTTTCAATTAAACATCTTTTACGATAGAAAAAAAGTGGAACATCAGAACCTATCTTTTTTCCAATTTCAACCATATCTTCAATTTTTAACCCAAAATTAAATATTTCATTTAAATAAAGTAATAAATATGCAGCGTCAGAACTTGCACCTCCAAGACCAGTTCCAGGGGGAATCTTTTTTTCAATTTTTATATCTACTTGGAAACTAAATCTTTTTTTTAAAATAGATATCAATCTTACAATTGTATTATCCTCTGGAATTTTCCATTTTGAGATGAAATTTATATTTGTTTTTCTTGAAGGTTTTAAATATATATAATCGTAGAGTGAAACTATATCAACGAGAGAAACTAAAGGATGAAGCGAATTTTGCCTTTCTCCAACCTCAAGAAAAAGATTAATTTTTGCTGGTGCTTTTATCTTCCACATTATCTTTGCTTTTACTTTTTGCAACCCTAACCATAGATGGTCTTATAACTTTATCTTTATAGATATACCCACTTTTATCTTCTTCTAAAATTATACCATCTTCAATTCCATCCATTTCTATAACTCCTACTGCTTCATGAAGATTAGGATTGAATTTTTCTCCTTTTGCTTTTATCCTTTTTACTCCATGACTTTCAAGAAATTTTTCAAATTCCTTTTTTAATAATTCAAGTCCCTTTTTAATAACTTCTGGAGAAGGATTTTGTTCTATCATTTTAATGACATTTTCAAATATTTCATCAAATGGTATAAGTTGTAGAATAAGATTTTCATTCCCATATTTAATTAAATCCATTTTTTCTTTTTCTATCCTTTTTCTATAGTTGTCAAATTCAGCTAAAGTTCGTAAATACTTATCATTCAATTCTTCTATTTTTTTATCCAATTTTTCCTTTTCCTTAACAATTTCTTTAAATTTTTTAGCAATCTCCCTTAAATTTTTTAAATCATCTTCTTTTACAAAAAATATCTTTTTTTTCATTTTATAAAACCCATTCTCCAAGGTGGCCAGTAAATAAATAATGCTTTACCAATTAAATTTTTTTTAGGGACAAAACCCCAATCTCTACTATCAGAACTATTTATACTATTATCACCAAGAACATAATATGAATTTTCAGGGACTTCTATCTCTTTCTCAACGCCATAAGTCCCTATACTATAATAATACCTACAACTTATTAAAGGGTCATTTATAGGATTTCCATTTATATATATTTTACCTTCCTTTATTAAAACTTTTTCCCCTCCAAATGCAATTAATCTTTTAACAAAGTCCCTTTTCGGGTCATGTGGTGCTTTAAAAATAACAACCTCTCCTCTCTTTGGCTCTCTGATTTTATAAATTATATTATTTGAAAGAAGTCGGTCTCCTACTTTCAACGTTGGAACCATAGAAGTTGTTGGAATTTTAAAATTCCCAACAAAAAATGTTCTTATAAACAAAGCAATTATAAAAGCCCAAAATAATGACTTAAACCAGTTAAATGTTTTCTTTTTAAAATCTCTTGCTTTTTCCATAATTAAAGAAAAAATTTTAACATTTTAATTTTTATTTATCAATTTTATTATATATAGATGCATAACCTTTTACCATTTCTTCAACACGATAATCTCTTTTAATTTTTTCTCTTGCTTTTTGTCCAATTTTTTCTCTTAATCCTTTATTTTCAATCAAATTTATAATTCTCTCTGCCATATCCTTATAATCGCCAACTTTAACTATATATCCTGTCTCTCCATTTTCAATAATATAAGGAACATCACCAACATCAGTTGCAATTGATGCTATACCATATCCCATACTTTCAAGTAAACTAACAGGACATCCTTCCCATAAAGAAGGAAGGACAAAAATATCAAAAATTTTAAGATAATCATAAATGTTTTCAATATATCCTGTTAACACAAAATATTGCTCAAGATTATAACTTTTAATCCTTTTTAAAATTTCTTTTTTTAACTCACCCTCTCCTACTATATAAAACCTTACATTTTTAAACTTTTCTATGACTATTTTAGATGCCTCAATTAAATGAAAATAACCTTTTGCCCTTCTTAAATTACCAACAGTCCCTATAATTATATAATCCTTTTCTTCAACCTTTACTATCTTTTCAGGTATTTCTATTCCATTTGGGATAACTTTTATTTTTTTTCTCGGGATTTTACCTTTTTTTATCAAAATTTCTCTCGCAGAATAAGAATTTGAAACAATTAAATCAACCCATCTTACAGTTATTCTCTCTAAAAACCAATGATACCATTTTCTCCATGGGTCTGTACTTCTCTGAGATGAAATTACAAGTTTAATTCCGAGAATTTTTCCATAAATTCTACCAAGTATATTTGCAACAAAAAGGAATGATTGAAGAATGTTTAAATTTTCTCTTTTAATTAGAAAAAAAAGAGTTATAAAAGAAATTGGATTTTTTTTTAGGTTAACAACATAAACTTTAAAATTTTCTTCTTTTAATTTTTTTGTGAATTTCCCCTCTCCTTTAATACAAAAAAAGACAATCTCAAAAATATTTTTATTAAGATTTTTAACAAGAGTTAATATCATCTTTTCTGTTCCACCAATTTCAGAACTACCAATTAAATATCCAATTTTAATTTTATTTCCCATATATTGGCTCTAATCGGGCGGATGGAATTTTATTTTTTATTTTTTTGTAAGCAACTAATCCATTTAGCGATGCTCTTGGATATGATAAAAAATAATTTGTTTTTATTCTTTCCAATTTTGTTAATTCTTTTAAATTTATCAATCCAGGTCCAATTAAAATATAATCTCTTTTTTTAATAATTGAAAGGAGGTCCTTCAAAACTATTTTTTTAATTCTAAATGATTTTTTATAATTAAACCTGCCATTAAATTCTGAATAATAAAATATATCTCTTGAACAGTGAATTATACATAAAAATTTTGCCTTAATATCTTTAAAAGAATAAAAAATTGAATCAAAAACATTGACAGCATATATTTTATCTATCTGACCTAAAACTAAACCTTTTGCAAAACTTATTCCTAAACGGATACCTGTCCATGAACCTGGTCCAGAATCAACAACAAGATAATCAAATTCCTCATAAACATAGTTTAGTTTTTCAACAAGTTCAGCAGCGAGGTCAGAACTTTCAAAAAATATTTCCTTTTTTATAATATCATCTTGAAGAATTGCTATGCTTCCAAAATTTGTTGTTGTTTCTATAGAAAGGATTTTCATTTAATTATTTTAATCTATTTTCCTACACTCTTCAACAAATGCTTCTATATTTTCAACAGGGACATCAGGTTCAAGAATATGAGTTGGAGATATGATTAAAGCGCCATCATAACCAAGATTTTTCTTCCTATCTCTAATTGTCATTTTAACTTGTTCTGGTGTTCCAAAAGGCATAGTGCTTTGTGTTCCAATTGTTCCATCAAAAACTAAATATTTCCCAAATTCTTTTTTAATTTTATAAATATCCATACATTCTGGCTGTAACGGATTTAAAATTGTTACTCCTATATCTATCAATTCTCCTATTATTTGTTCAATATTCCCATCACTATGATACCATATTTGAATATCTGGTTTTATACTTATTGCTTTTTCATATACCTTTTTCCATCTTGATTTTATAAATTTTCTCCACATTTCTAAAGAAAACATAAGTGTTTTTTGATTTGCAACATCATCACCTGTTATTATCATATCAACTCCTGCTTCTGCTGCAAGTTCTGCTATTTTAATATTTCTTTCTGTAAACCTGTCAAGTATATATTCAGCCCATGAAGGATTTTCTATCATATCTATTAGAAATTCTTCATATCCTCTTACCTGCCATGAATTTTCATAAATATGTCCAATCCAGCAAACAGAAACTTTATTTTCTTTATTGGCATTTTCAACTTTTTCTTTCATACCTTCTGAACTTATATTTTCACTCTCTGGGAAAGGAAATTCTTCTATATCTTTCAATGATTTTACATTTCTTAAAGGACTTATATATCCAGTAAAATGGTAGTATTTAGCTGGAATCTCAAGAACTCCAAGAGAATTTATAAAAGACCCTTCTGGTATATCTATATCTTTATAATATTTAGAAAAATCAACCTCTATCTTTTTTTCATATGGCTGAACACTTATAGGATTAAAAAAACCAAAAAAATCATTTATTTCTTCTTCCTTTATTTTAAATTTTTCACATATCCTTTTCTTTAAATCTGGAGTAAAACTTGCTTTATAAAGAAATTGATTATGGGATTGATGATTAATTGTCATTTTAAATATTTCAATTTGGTTCATTTTTCTCTCCTATTTATAAACCAACCATAAAAGTAAAGTTGCTCCTGAAACTGAGATTATACTGAAAGGCAATCCAATTTTTATAAAGTCAAAGAAATTAACTTTATAACCATTTTTTCTTAGTATACCTACACTTATAACATTACAACTTGCCCCAATAGGAGTTATATTTCCACCTACACATGTTCCAATTAAAAGACCAAAAAGAAAAACATAAGGATTGGTATTTAAATTTTCACATAAGACCTTTATTCCTGAAATCATAGCCATAGTATAAGGAATATTATCAACAAATGCAGAAATAAAAACACTTATCCACACAATCATTAAAAAAATTTTAAATTCGCTCTTCCCTTTTTTCAATAAGAATTTTGCAATATCATCAATAAATCCGACTTGCTTTAATGACCCAATAAGTATAAAAATCCCAATCAATAAAAAGAAACTTTGCCAGTCAATTTCTTTTATATTTATTTTTTCTGCCTTTTTAATAAACAACCAAAATATTCCAATAAGACCATAAGCAAGGCAAATAATTGCAGGAAAATATGAAAAAATATCTTTTAAAAAAGATGTTATAGCGAGAGTAAAAATTAAAAGAATAAGTAAAACTGTTGGAAAATATGAAACTATTTTATGCTCTTTTTGAAAATCCTGATGAACTGCTTTTTCTTTTTTAAAAAATAGAAAAAGAACAAAAAAACTCAAAATTGCTCCAAATTGAACAAAGAAAAATATGCCCGGTTTTCCAGAATTTAAACCAAGTTTATAACCTGGCATATAGAAAAAATCATTGAAATTTAAATTTGACTCCATTGCCAAGATTATACTGGGACTGTCTCCAACCATTGTAGCACAACCCTGAAGATTTGAACTTAATGACATACCGACAAAAAGTGGAATTGGATTTATCTTATATTTTTTTGTAAATTCAAGAGCAACAGGAGCCATTATCATAATTGTAGCAATATTTTCAACAAAAGCAGAAATAAGTCCAGTTATAATACATATCAATAAAAATATAATACCTGTTGAATATCTTTTTTCTACAATTTTATCTACTATATGAGATGGAACCTTTGAATAAGCAAATAGATAAGACAAAATACTTGTTCCTAAGAAGATACCAAGAACATTATAATTTATAAAATTTAGGATTTCACTAAACTTAACTATTTTAAAAACTAAAAGTAAAAAAACAGCACCAAAAACAAAATATAATGATTTATCTCTTTTTATAACAATCCCAAAATATGCAATAAAAAAAATAATAAGTGTTAAAATCTTCCCTTGTGTATCAATAAATCCCATCTTTCACCTACGAGGTGTTCTAAAAGGTTAGGTCCCATTCTTCATAAAGTTCTGGTGAAATTTCTTCAATAAATATTGATTTTTTTAAAGGAGTATACCTAAAATTGTCGTAAGTATAGTAAGTTATATAAAGGTCTTCCTTTGCTCTTGTTATTCCAACATAAAAAATCCTTCTTTCTTCTTCAAGTGCTATTGGGTCTTTTGCTGAATAAGGATGTGGAAAATGGTTATCACAAACACCTATTATAAAAACGATTTTCCATTCAAGACCTTTTGCTTGATGAATTGTTGAAAGAATAACTGCATTTTTTATATTTGGATTTTCACCCTTAGAATATTCCTGTAATGATGCTTCAGATAAAAAATCCGAAACATTTGAATAAAAAGATGCAATTTCTTTCAAACTTTTTATATCTTCTATTCTTTCTATATCATCTTTATATTTTCTGTTTATATATCTTGAATATCCAGAGTTTAAAATTAGTTCAATCCCTTCTGAAAATGGAAGATTCTTTATTTTTTCAACAATTTCAATCTGCTTTTCCAAGCTTTCTTTACCTTTTTTTATTAATTTTATTTCATCTATTTTATTTTTAAACTCATCAAGTCGTCCAGAACTCAAAATTAAATTTGTTAATCTTTCAATACCTTTTTCTCCTATACCTTCACTTATATTAAATATCCTTCTCCAAGATAAAACATCTTTAAAATTTTCACCAACTCTATAGTATGCAATAATATCTTTTATATGTGCCTGCTCAAAAAACCTCAAACCTCCCCTTATTATGTATGGTATTTTTAGTTTTGATAGTTCAATCTCAAGTTCTCCTGCCTGATACCTTGAACGAAACAACACTCCAATTTCTTTTGGTTCTATACCAATTTCAATTAATTTATTTATTCTTTGTGAAACAAAAATACCCTCTTCTTTCATATTTCTGCATTTTACTATAACTGGTTTTACACCATTTTCTCTTATGCTTAAAAGATTTTTAGGAAATTGAATTTTATTATGAGATATTACATCGTTTGCAAAATTTAAAATTTGTGGTGTACTTCTATAATT
Source organism: Candidatus Omnitrophota bacterium (assembly GCA_023819545.1). Taxonomy (GTDB): domain Bacteria; phylum Ratteibacteria; class UBA8468; order B48-G9; family JAFGKM01; genus JAMWDI01. The sequence goes on along the minus strand of JAMWCA010000008.1, from coordinate 8,390 downwards.
AATATCAAGATAAAATATCTTTGCTTCTGGATAAACTTTTGGAAATTCTATTATATTTGCAACTGTCGCACCTCTAAAAGAATATATACTTTGAGCATCATCTCCAACAACCATTATATTTTTATGTTTGATGGATAGTAAATATAATATCTTTGACTGCAATCTATTCGTATCATGATATTCATCAACAAGTATGTATCTGAAACGAGAAGAAATTTTATCTCCTATTACTTCATTTCTCATAAGTTTAAGCCAGTAAACAAGTAAATCATCATAATCAAGTTGATTCAAATTTTTTTTAAATCTCTGGTATTCTTTATAGACCTTCTCTACATCTGAAATTAAATTAGCATATAAAGGGAAAAAATTGTTTATTGTTTCCTTTAAACTTTCACAGGTGTTAATAGACAAACTTATAAATTCTTTTATTTTTGAAGGATGAGGAAATTTTTCCTTTTTTTTTGTTTTTTCTATTATTTCTTTAATTATTGAAATAGAATCTTCTTCATCAATAATTGTAAAATTTGGATTTATATTTATCTCCTTTCCATATATTTTTAATAGTAAATTCGCAACATGATGGAAAGTCCCTCCAATAAGACCTTTTGGGGAAAATTTTAAAATTTTTTCAACCCGTGAAAGCATTTCTTTTGCTGCTTTATTTGTAAAAGTTAAAAGTAGAATATTTGATGGAGAAATCCCTTTTTCTATTAGATAACAGACCCTATAAACTAAAACTCTTGTTTTTCCACTTCCTGCACCAGCAATAACAAGACAGGGGCCTTCTGCGTTTTTAACTATCTCTAACTGTCTTTCATTTAATTCTTTTTCATATAAAATCTCAGGATAAACTTTCAAACTCATATTTTCCTTCCAATTGTAAGATAGAGAACAGCCATTCTAACAGCAATCCCATTTGTTACTTGTTCAAGAATCAGAGATTTATCTTTTTCAGCAACATCTGAATATATCTCTATTCCTCTATTCATTGGACCAGGATGCATTATAAATGTTTTTTTCTTTAATTTCTCATATTTTTTCTTATCTAAGCCGTAAAGAAAACTATATTCTTTCAAAGAAGGGAGAAAGTTTTCTTTCTGCCTTTCTCTCTGAAGCCGTAGGAGGTAAATTATATCTGCATTTTCTATTGCTTCATCTAAACTATATGTCACTTTTATACCTAAATTGTCAATCCCTTTTGGAATTAATGGAGGTGGGCCACAAACACATACATCTGCTTGTAATTTCTTAAATCCCCAGATATTTGACCTTGCAACTCTACTGTGTAAAATATCTCCAATTATTGTAATCTTTAAACCTTTAATTTCTCCAAATTTTTCTTTGACAGTAAACAAATCTAAAAGTGCTTGAGTTGGATGCTCATGACAACCGTCTCCTGCGTTTATAACCGATGCAGAAACATTCATACTTATGATTTCAGGTGCTCCAGAAATAGAATGCCTAACAATAAAACAATCAACCTTCATCGCTTCTATATTTTTTGCAGTATCAACAATTGTCTCACCTTTTGAAACAGAAGATGAACTTACATCAAAACTTAAAACATCAGCACTTAATCTTTTTGCAGCAAGTTCAAAAGAAGTCCTTGTTCTTGTGCTTGGCTCAAAAAAGAGATTAACAACAGTTTTACCTCTCAAAGCAGGAACCTTTTTGACAGAACGAGTACTGACATCTTTAAAAGATTTTGCTACTTCTAATATTGTTTCTATCTCTTCTTTTTTTAAATCTTCAAGTCCGATAAGGTCTTTTCTTTTCCATTCCATTTTTTTACTATAATTACTTCATCTATTCTATCTATTTCTTTCAATTTTACTTCAACCATTTCATCTTTACCAATATCAATTTTCTTACCGACAAAATCAGCGCAAATAGGTAGTTCCCTATGCCCTCTATCAATAAGAACAAAAAGTTTAACAAATTCTGGTCTACCAAAGTCAATTAATGCCTCAAGTGCTGCTCTTATTGTTCTTCCTGTATATAAAACATCATCAATTAGAATAATTTTTTTATTATCTATATCAAATAATATCTCTGTCGTTCCAACTACTGGATGTGCACCAATTTTACTGAAATCGTCTCTATAAAATGTTATGTCAAGATATCCAACAGGTAATTTTTTTGACAGTAATTTATTAACTCTATCGGCTAATATTGCCCCTCTTCTTTTTATTCCTATAAGCACAAGGTCCTCTAAATCATATTCTCTTTCAATTTTATCAGCCATCTCTTTTAAAATTTCTTCTATTTCTCTTCTATCCATAATTTTTCTTTCCATATTTTTATTATAACAGAGTTTAAAAGAATCAAGAAGTCCCGATTAACTTATTTTATTTTTTTCCATCTTGTTCCATATGGAGTGTCTTCAAGTATTATCCCTTTTTGTTTTAAAAAATCCCTTATTTTATCTGCTTCCACAAAATCTTTGTTTTTCCTTGCCTGTTCTCTCTTCCTTATCAAATTTAGAAATTCAGCCGGTAAACTTTCTTCTTTTTTCTCAATTATACATAAAACCCTGTCAATATCTTCAATAAAATCCTTAACTTCTTTTACATTTTCCTTACCAAACTCTCCTTTTGAAAAGAAAACATTTATATTTTTTATAAAATTGAAGATACTTGATAATGAAAATGAAATATTTAAATCGTCACTTAATCCCTCAATAAAACTTTTTTTTGCTTTTTCTATTTCCTGTTTTATTACTGGATTATTTTTTTCAGAAGCACATATATTTAAACCTTGATAAAACTCATTATAATTTTTAACTGTATTTTCTGCTTGTTTTAACGACTTTTCTGTAAAATTTAAAGGGTCTCTGTAATGTGCTGAAAGAAGGAGATATCTAATAGCAACCGGATTATAATTTTTAGAAAGCAAATCTCTTAAAGTATAAAAATTCCCTTTTGATTTTGACATCTTTTCACCATTAACAAGTAAATGAGCACAATGAAGCCAGTAATTCACAAACTTTTTCCCTGTTGCACTTTCACTTTGAGCAATTTCATTTTCATGATGAGGGAAAATATTATCAACTCCTCCTGTATGAATATCAAATGTCTCCCCAAGATATTTCATACTCATTGCAGAACACTCAATATGCCAGCCAGGTCTACCTCTCCCTATTTCTGTCTCCCAGTATACGCCTTCATGCTCCTTTGCCTCTTTCCAAAGAACAAAATCCCTCACATCTTCTTTTTCATATTCATCAGAATCAACTCTTGCTCCAATTTTTACATTAGATAAATCAATACCTGACAGTTTCCCATAATTAGGGAACTTGGAAATACTAAAATAGATTGAATTACCTTTATAATATGCATAACCTTTGTCTAATAACTTTTTTATAAGTTGAACCATCTCTTTTATATGTTCAGTTGCTCTTGGCATAAAATCTGGTTTTTTCAATCTTAATATATCCATGTCTTCTAAAAAATATTTTATGTATCTATCAGTATATTCTTTTAAACTTATTCCTTCTTTTTTTGCTCCCTTTATTGTTTTATCATCTACATCTGTAATATTCATAACTCTTATTACTCTATAACCAATATATTCAAGAAATCTGTGGAGTAAATCTTCAAATACATAGGCACGAAAATTGCCGATATGGGCAAAATCATAAACAGTAGGTCCACAAGTATACATTCTTACAATTTTATCCTCTATTGGATAAAATTCTTCTTTTTTCTTTGTAAATGTATTATAAAACTTGACCATTTTTATTCACCAAAATATATTTTATCATAATCCAAACTTCTTCTTTCAAAGATTTTTGACATAATTGAAAAAAGAAAATAAAATTTTATAAAAAGGATTAAATCTATGGGAAAAATGAAAGTTTTGATAACTGAACCATTTGAAGAAGAGGGAAAGGAAATTTTGATTAAAGAGGGATTTGAAATAAATGAAGTTGGAAAAATATCATCTGAGGAATTAATGAATATTATTTCTCCTTATGATGTATTAATTGTGAGAAGTGGAACAAAAGTAACAAGAGAAGTAATAGAAAAAGGAGAAAACCTTAAAATAATTGGTAGAGCAGGTGTTGGACTTGATAATATTGACATAGAGACAGCAACATTAAATGGTGTAATTGTTATGAATGCTCCTGAAGGAAATACAATCTCTGCTGCAGAACATACAATTGGACTTATTTTTTCGCTTGCAAGAAATATACCTATCGCAAATCAGACATTAAAAAATGGTAAATGGGAAAAAAAGAAATTCTTAGGAACAGAACTATATAATAAAACCTTAGGGATAATTGGTCTTGGGAGGATTGGTAGAAGAGTTGCAAGTATTGCAAAAGCAATAGGAATGAAAGTTATTGGATATGACCCTTATGTGAAAGAAGAGGAAATAAGAGAACTTGGAGTTACAATCGTAAATTTTGATGGACTCCTTAAACAATCAGATATAATTACATTACATCTTCCACTTAATAATGAAACATATCATTTAATAAGCGATAAGGAATTTGAAATTATGAAAGATGGAGTTATGATTGTTAATTGTGCAAGAGGAGGGATTATAGATGAAGAAGCACTTGTAAAATATTTAAAAAATGGGAAGGTTAAAGGGGCTGCTTTAGATGTATTTGAAAAAGAACCCATAGAAAGTTCTCCCCTCTTTGAGTTTGAAAATGTTATAGTTACACCACATCTTGGTGCTTCTACAAAAGAAGCCCAGATTAGTGTAGCGTGTCAACTTGCCACTCAAATAGTTGATGCAATAAAAAAGAAGGTCGTTAAAAATGCTGTAAATTTCCCTGTTCTTGATGAAAAAACATATGAAAAATTAAGGGGGTACCTTTCACTTGGAGAAAAAATTGGATTATTTTTAAGACAGATGTTTGATGGTAATTTAAAAAGTGTTGAAATTAAGTATACAGGGGAAATAGCAAATTATGACCTTTCTATTTTAAGAGCAAATATCCTTGTTGGGCTTTTAAAAGAAGAAAGGAAAGTAAATCCTATAAATGTTTTATTAATAATGAAAGAAAAAGGAATTAAATTAATTGAAAAAAGAGAAAAAACCTCATCTGAGTTTACAAATTTAATAACAGTTGAAGCAAAAAATTCAAAAACTGTCTCTTTATCAGGAACAGTTGTAGGTAATGAAGAAAAAATTGTTAAAATTGATGGTTTTTCGGTTGAGGCAGTCCCTAAAGGTATTTTACTTGTCTGCTATAATGAAGATAAACCAGGAATTATGGGACATATTGGCACAGTCCTTGGACAGAAAGGTATAAATATTGCTTCAATGACTCTTGGCAGGAAGAAAAAAGGAGGTCCAGCAATTACTGTTTTAAATCTTGACCAGGAAGTTGACGAAGAGGTATTATTAAAAATAAAGGAGTTTCCAGCAATAAAATCGGTCAGACTGGTAAGGATATAAAAATGGAAATAAAATTTGAAATAAATAAAAAACATAGAAACAAATTTTTAAAAAGTATTTTTCTTAAATTCCTTCCTGTCTGTCGTGCTGGGTAACTCCTTTACTTAGTTTTTTAAAGTAAAGGAGGGGAAAATGATAAATTCAATAAATACTCTAAAACTTGTTATGCCTTGGTTTATCCTTTGGGGTGCAATTTCAATACTTGTTGGATATTTGTGGAGAAAATATATCGCAGAAAGAACTATTAAATCAGCAGAAAAAAGAGCAAAAGAAATTATACAGGAAGCAGAAGATATAGCACTAAAGAAAAAAAGAGAAATAGATATTGAGGCAAAAGAATTAATTTATAAGTTAAGAAGTGACTTTGAAAAAGAAACAAAAAATAAAAGAAAAGAATTACAATTCCAGGAAAAAAGGTTACAGCAGAAAGAATTAGCGATTGAAAGAAAAGCAGAAATTATTGAATTTAAAGAAGAAGAACTATCAAAAAAAGAAAAAGAACTACAGAAAAAAGAGGAAGAAATTAAAAATAAAGAGATAGAATATGCACAACTTATAGAAGAAGAAAAGAGAAAACTTGAAATAATCAGTGGTATATCAAGAGAAGAAGCCAAAAATCAACTTTTGAAAATAATGGAAGAAGAAGCAAGAAAAGAAGCAATAAAATTACAACAAAAAATTGAAAATGAAGTAAGAGAAAATGCCGAAAAGAAAGCAAGAGAAATTTTATTAACAACAATGCAACGACTTGCACCTGAAGAGGCAACAGAAAGTGTTATATCTGTTGTTAGTTTACCATCTGATGAAATTAAAGGAAGAATTATAGGAAGAGAGGGAAGAAACATAAAGGTTTTTGAAGCACTAACAGGTGTTGACCTTATAGTTGACGATACCCCTGAGGCAGTTACAATTTCCTGTTTTAATCTTTATAGAAGAGAACTTGCAAGGCAGGCACTTGAAAAATTAATTGCAGATGGAAGAATTCATCCAGCAAGAATTGAAGAAATAGTTGAAAAAACAAAAAAGCAACTTGAAGAACAACTTGTTGAAGATGGAAATAGAATATTGTTTGAAATAGGGATAGAAAATGTCCATCCAGAACTTGTAAAATTACTTGGTAAATTGAAATATAGAACAAGTTTTGGTCAAAATCTTTTAATACATAGTAAAGAATGTGCATTTATGGCAGGAATTATTGCTTCTGAACTTGGATATAATCCTAAAATTGCAAAAAGAGCAGCACTTTTTCATGATATAGGCAAAGCAATGGACCAGGAGGTTGAAGGTGCTCATCCAGATATAGGCGGAGACATTCTTAAAAAATATGGAGAATCAGAAGAAGTTGTAAATGCTGCCTTATACCATCATAATGATATATCAATTAATACACCATATACATTAATAACTCAGATTGCAGATGCTCTTTCTGCTACAAGAACAGGAGCAAGAAGGGATACACTTGAAAAATACTTAAGAAGAATAGAAGAACTTGAAAAAATTGCATCTTCTTTTAAAGGAGTTGATTCTGCATATGCAATTTCTGCTGGAAGGGAAGTTAGAGTGATTGTTAAACCAGAAGAAATTACAGATGATGATGCAAGAGTTCTTGCAAAGGAGATTGCAAAAAAAATTGAAGAGAATATGGAGTATATAGGACAAGTAAAAGTCACTGTTATAAGAGAGAAAAGAGAAGTTGAGTTTGCTAAATAATGGAAGTTAAAAAACTTCATAGATGGGATGTTGATAAAGATGAAGGCGAGAAAATACAGGAACAATTAAGAAAAAAAGTCATAATAAAACCAATTCCAAAAAAGATAAACATTGTGTGTGGGATTGATAGCAGTTATAAAGAAGATGAAATAATCTCGTGTGCAGTTTTATGTAAATATCCTGAACTTGAAATTATAGATATTGTCAAAATAAAAGGAAAGACAAATTTCCCATATATAAAAGGACTACTTGCATTTAGAGAAGGTGAAAATATAACTAAACTGATTGAAAAGATTGAAAAAGATGTAGATTGTTTTATTTTAAATGGGCATGGAATTGCTCATCCTAAAAAAATTGGTCTTGCTTCTCATATAGGAGTATTGATTGAAAAACCAACGATTGGATGTGCAAAATCATTACTTTATGGAAACTACTCTGAACCTCCTTCTTTTCCACTTTCTTCAACATTTATTAAAGACGAAGAGGGAGAAATAATTGGACATGCTTTAAGAAATTATAATAATGGAATAATTTTTATTTCACCTGGACACTTAATTGATTTAAAAGATACATTAACTATAACTATCAATTGTATAAAAAAGGAATATTCTCTTCCAGTCCCATTATATCTTGCTCATATAAATTCAAAATCAGCCGACTAAAACTTTCTGTTTCTTAATATTTTCAATTATCTTTTTGTTCAAAATACAGCCAGGGTCTGGAAAAGTAAAATTACCGAAATATGCATAACTTCTTGCAACACATCCACCACAAACAGAAAAATATTTCCCTTTACAACCATGATTTTCTGGATGATTTAATCTATCTCTTATTAAATTTAAGACCTCTGATTTTTCCCATATTTCAATTAAATTTTCCTTATTTATTTCTCCATCTTTTTTCATACTACCTATATAAACTTTGGGCATAAATACACAAGGAGTTATACTACCATCTGGTTGAATTGATATATATGCTCTTCCAGCACCACATCCACCTATAAGTTCAACAAGATTTTTCAGTTTTCTTGTATTGCCTGATGTGAAATGACCTATTACTGCATATTCACCAATCCCTAATTCATACATTTGTTTACAATATCTTCCAAACTGAGGGGCTGTTGATAAAAGAGATTCTCTTCCTTTACTTAAATCTTCATAAAATAATTCAAATAGTTTTTCTCTCTCCTCACAGGTTAAATCATTATTAAAATCACCTCTTCCACATGGGATATAATTGTACAAAACAACTTTTCTTATCCCAAG